>CBIHQO010000351.1:0-7019 GCA_966211735.1 uncultured Schlesneria sp. | reverse complement strand
AAGATTTCCGATCGCAACGTTCCGTTCGGCCTGCACTGCCAGTAGACGGTGGCCGGCCGTTCGCAGATCGAGATTCTCATCGACGGCCGTTTGGACGAGTCCATCCAGCGCGGGGTCGTTGAATTGCGTCCACCACGCCGCGAGCGGTTCTAGATCGCCGCGGATGCATGGATCATGCGTCGATTTCCAACTGACGGAAACGACAGCCTGCGGCTCCGCATAATTAGGTCCGACTTTGAAGCCGTTTTCCCACCAACGCGACAAGCTTGCGCAACCGCTCAACGTGCTCACGGCCAGTGTCAGCAACAACAGACCGACGCAATCCAGACGCATTGCGCGGCACCGTGCTGCAGTCTTCGGCCGCGACGAATTGTCCGCAGCGCCGGTTCCTTTCTCGATACCGAACATGCCGTGGAACTTCCTCAGGTGGTTCGTGTAGAGAGACAGCTCCTCAAGTGCAAATGGACTGCGTTCTCACGACATTGACGGGAACATCCCGAAATTACCGAAAAAGAGGGTTGTATCATCTGTATCGGCAAATTCGCCTGGGAAAAACAGATCGTTCTCAAGGCTGATCAGTTTTCGAGGTGATCAACCGATGGGCTTGCGTATCGCCACGAGAAGGGGCGTGAGGTCACGGATGGCCAACCTGTCGACAATAGGTGGTGGAAAATCGCAGAGTCGATTCATATCCTCAGCTTCAGTCAATTGAGTTGGGGGCTTTTCCGGCAAACGCAGTCTGTCCATTGTGAGCAAGACGGAGCACGCTGCACCAAACGGCTTTGGTCCAAATTTGGCACCTTTGCTTGATGACTGTTCTCCCACAGAAACGATCGATGAATCGCTATAAGTTGGTTTGGACCACTGCGGATGGAGGGGGCGAGGCTCTTTTCCCGCAACAGGGGACGTTGCGAATCGGTCTAGCGTCGACAAATGATGTCTCGATCCCTGATGACTTGATGATCTCCCGACAACATGCCGTGGCGGAAATCAGCGGTGACGAGTTTTTGATTCATTGCTTGGAAGGTGCTGCTAACCGTCTGTTGTATGCCGGGAAAAAATTCCGTCAGGTTCGACTGGTCGCGGGTGATTCTTTCCAGATCGGTAGCACCGAATTTACCTGTCTGGAACAGGATGCTGGATCACTGGATTCGTCCGACACCGATGAGCAATCCGAATCGCTGCGAGTACGAGAATCGGCGTATTCAGCGGAGGCTTTGCAAAAGTCCGAGTTCCGCAACCCGATCCATCAGATTGAAATCTTAGCGAACTTGCCAGAACAAATTGCTTCGACGAGATCCGATGAAGAGTTTGCAGTCAAAGTCGCGGAGTTGTTGCTGCAGGGAATCCCACAGTCCGACGCCGTCGCCGTCGTTCAGTTCGTCGAAAGCGATCTGGCATGGACCCCCGAGTTATCCTCCCAGCCACCGGCACCGGCACTCGTCAGAGTCGCGTCGCGTGACTCCTATTCGGGAAGGTTTCGGCCCAGTCGACGATTGATGCTCAAATCACTTCAGCTTGGGCAAAGTGTCATCCACATCCTGGAACCCGAAGGGGATTCCGCACAGTTTACAATTAGTGATGGTCTCGGCTGGTCCTTTTCGTCGCCGATACGTGGTGCAGTCTCTTCGGGATGGTGCCTTTTTGTCTCGGGCCGGCAATTCCGCCAGGGAGACATGTTCGGTGAGGAAGCGCTGCAAGGCGATCTGCGTTTCACCGAATTGTTAGCGCAGTTCATCGGTTCAATCCGTCAGGTCCGCACCCTTCAGAACCAACAAACGCAATTGAGTGCGTTTTTCTCTCCCAAAGTCATTGAAAGCCTGATGAGCGCGAAGTCCGTCAGTGCGGACATCGCTCCCGCGGAATGCGATGTGACAGTGCTGTTTTGCGATCTGCGAGGTTTTTCCGAACGCAGTGAAGCGTTGCGGCATGATTTGCCGGCACTCTTTCAAAGTGTCAGCAAGGCGCTTGGAGTCATGGCGGACGGAGTCTTGGAACAGAATGGGGCGATCGCTGACTTTCAGGGAGACGCGATCCTCGGATTTTGGGGCTGGCCGATTCATGATGAGGACGGTCCCTGGCCGGCGTGTCGTGCCGCCCTGGCGATTTGCGAGGGCTTTCATAGTGACAACGAAGAATTGAACTCCTTGCTCACGGGATTGTCTGCCGGAGTTGGAGTCGCGCACGGACGCGCTTTGGCTGGCCGGATTGGGACCGAGCAGCAGGCAAAAATTGGTGTTTTTGGACCAGTCGTCAATCTGGGATCGAGACTCGAGGGAATGACCAAGCATTTCGGGGTCTCGATCTGCATCGACCAGGCGGCAGCAGAATATATCCGCGAACACATCCCGGCGACTGAAGCGCGGACCCGGTTCTTGTCCACAGTTCGACCAAAGGGGATGCGGACTCCAATCAGTGTCTACGAGTTGTTGCCGGGGGAAAATTCGTCGTCCACGATTTCGTCGGAGTTGATTGGTGCTCATGAATCGGCAGTCAATGGGATCATTGCAGGGAACTGGGAAGAGGTTCGGGAAATGCTCAATCGGTTACCCGAAGAAGATGGCCCGGCGAATTTTTTGCGAGCGTTTTTGGCGAAAGCTCCTAAAAATCCCGGTCCTGATTGGAATGGTGTGATTCAACTCGACTACAAATAACTATCAGGATTTCGATGCTCGTTCTTGTTGTTTGCCATCAAATTGAGACACCTGCCCGCATTCACACTCCAGGATACTCGGCGTGAAAATAGAACTTGTGGGGTCTTCAATTGGTGCCGGATCGACATTCCAGAACATGACCACCTATATCATCAATGATTCTGTCGCAATCGACGCGGGGAGTCTGGGATTGGTGGCCCCCTTGGCGCGACAACTCGCGATTCAACATGTGTTGTTATCACATTCACACCTCGATCATGTGGCAACGCTTCCAATATTCCTGGACAACGTCTTCAGTCCGGATAGAGAATGCCCCAAGGTCTATGCAAGCCGCAACGTGTGGGACTGTTTGTCTCGCGATGTGTTTAACGACCGACTGTGGGCGGACCTGTCAGGCATCGCCAGCGAAGAAGGCCAATTCTACACCCCAATCGAACTCCAGAGCGAATCGACGTTCCAGATTGCGGGATTGAGTATCACCCCCGTGTCGGTTGACCATAGCGTGCCAACGTTAGGCTTCCTGGTGGAGGACGACCGTGTTGCCGTCCTGATTGTCTCGGACACGGGACCGACGGAACGGATCTGGGAATTGGCCCGACAACAGTTGTTCTATACCAAGTTGAAGGCCGTGTTTCTGGAGTGCAGCTTTTCGAATTCATTCGAATGGCTGGCAAAAAAAACAGCCCACCTCTGCCCTCGGCTGTTTGCCGCAGAATTCGCCAAGCTTCCATTGAACTTATCGATACGTCCAATCGCGGTGCATTTGAAAGGGTGGCTCTGCGAGACGATTGAAGCTGAACTGGCTCAGCTGTCGCTGCCCGGACTTTGCTTCGGAGATAGCGTGAAGACCTGGGATTTATAAGACCCACTCGTCCAGGTCTCGGACTCGCACTGGAGACCGCAATGAAGCTACTGCTCCCCGGCATCGTATTGCTCTCGCTTGTGATGACCACATTGGGGGATGAGCCTTCGTCAACGGAATCATTGATTGGCTACAACGAGCATCGCACGAATTTGACCGGCGGCAGGCATGCGAATGTCATCACAAATCGGGCCATGGTCGTTAAGGCCGATGGCACCGAACGGAAATCGATCGGAAGCGACTTACTGAACGAGGCGGGGGCCTGGACGCAGTTTGCGGGGTGGTCTCCCGATGGCAAAACGGCGGTTGTTTTGCGAGGTTGGGAGAGTACTGAGAATGCTCAGTGGGAAGAGCAGCACAAGACATATCGTTTTACTCCCGAAGGCTGGTTGGTGGATTCGTATCTGATCGATGTGACGACAGGAGAAGCCAACAACGTGACAGGTGTTGAACGGATCAGTTTTTATAATTCAGGCCTGTTCTTCTGGCCGAACGATCCGACGAAGCTTGGATTTACAGCACTGATCAACGGTGCTTCGAAGCCGTATCGCATGGATCGGGATGGTCGCAATAAAACAGACCTGATGAAGACTTCCAGCGGCTTTGCGTATGGCTTCAGCAGTTCGCCTGATGGCTCTCGAATTTCATACCACGAGAACTGGTGCGCACCTCAAGAACCAAACCTCGATTGCAAGCGTTCGAGAACAGTCGAAAGACAATCACACGAGAGGCAAAGTAGACAGGGTCACAAAACACCAGTGTGGCACGCCCTGAGTCTTCGAAGGGCGTGGTAACGAACGGCAAGACCACGCCCTTCCCAAAGCGTCAGGGCGTGCCACCCGTCCGCCGCTGCGCGTCATGCCAAATCAACACTCATTTGGCAACTGACCGGGCTTGATCACAAATTGGACGGCTACGGTCGTGGTGTGACGCGGCACATTTCGAGCGCCTGTCTCGGTCGCAAAGCGCAGTCGAGCGATGACAATTTTTGCGGCCCTTCCGGACGTTTCAGGATCGCAAATCGTCGCGTTCGCACCCGCCTCTCAGCTTTTACGCTGCTGGTGCGTCTTTTTTTCGCAGAATCAACTTGGCGGCGCCGCATTTGATGGAAACTACTGTTCGTGAACGATACAACAGCTTCGATGTTTATTGTCACATCTCGACGTTCATATTCGGCGTTGATCGTTCGACGTTGCTAGACCAGTGTCATCCTTTTGACATTTTGCAGAGCGAGGAATTCTTCATGCCACCTGTTAGGAAGTCTTCTAGTTCCCGCAAGTCTAAGTCCTCTGAGACAGCTCCAAATATGGTGCTTATTGGCGGCATTGGAGCAGGGGTCATCGTCGTCATCGTAGCTGTTGTTATCGCGATGCAATCGGGACGTTCGCAATTGCCGACGCCACCTATCGCGAGTACCGAACCCGCTGCGCCGATCGTGCCTGTCGCTACGCAGGCTCCATCAGCACCAATTGCAGCGGCCACTCCCGCGATGCCCGTTTTTGACCAGGGGCCTCCGCCCCTGCCGGACAAGTTTGTATTTGAACCTTTGTTTGTCTCAGATCAGAAGCCGATCGCCGCAGCGACGGCGTTCGCGGTTCGCCACGCTGATTTCCCCACACCAATCATTTTGAGTTGCCTGAATATTTTCCCCGTTGACACACGTCCCCAGGATCTTCCGAAGCTGATCAAAAAGGTGACGTTGGCCGACAAGTTTACAGGATCAAAGCTAGGCGAATTTGAAGGGAGCATCATTGCGATCCCTGACTCGGCACCAATCGGGAATGATTCGTATGCGGGCGACATCATTGCTTTGTGGAGTTCGCCAAACACTGGGGTCACTGCGGCAAACATGTCCACGAAAGGGATGCGACAGGGGGAACCCATCTGGATGGCGACTCGCATTAACGGTGATGGCGTAAACAAGCTTCACAAGGCTGTTGTCACTCGCGTCGAGCCAAATGCGCTGCAGTATAAGTTCGACAACGCGATCCTCAACTTCTCTGCCACCGCCGGCAGTCCGATGCTGAACGCAAAAGGAGAAGTCGTCGCGATTCATTTAGGCGAGAATAAGTCCATCGTGGGCATCGGCGTCGCCAACCCGGTTGGCACCTTTCTTCCACACTTGGTCGCGGGTTGCCGGTCGACCCCACCGTCAAGCCAAACCCTGGCGCTTCGCGAATTGAGCGGTACCGATCTGGTCGAGTTCGTCGAGCCTTCGGTTGTCGTGATTCGAGTCGTTGGTCAGTACGGCGACTCCCTGGGTAGCGGGTTTGTCGTTGATAAGTCAGGGCAGATCGTCACAAATTATCATGTCATTGAAGGGGCCAAATCGGCGACAGCTGTCTTTCGTACAAAGGAAGAATTCGAAATCAAAGGTTATTGGGCCCTGGACCCGCTCAGCGACTTGGCGGTGCTGCAAATTGATTGCCCGGCAGATAAGTTGCATCCAGTGACTCTTGCCAAAGAGCTGCCCAAAAAGGGTGAGGCTGTCGCGGCATTCGGCGCTCCGTACGGTCTGGACTTCTCGTACACCAAAGGGGATGTCAGTGCCTTGCGTGAAGGGACCGAATTCAAGAGAAAAGGACAATACATCCAGACCTCTGCGGCAATTTCTCAAGGCAACAGTGGTGGCCCTTTGACGAACATGAAGGGTGAAGTTGTTGGCGTAAACTCATTCAAGAGAGCCAGCGGCGAAAACCTGAACTTTGCGATCTCTGCCATGGATGTCACCTCGATCCTTGCTAAGAAGGCGGGCTATTTGGGGAAGATCTCGCCGACGGACATTCCTGATCGCTCAGGCGGCCACATTAAGGCCGAGGATTTAACTGGTACGGAACGAGGCAACGTGTTATTGGGCCGGATTCATGAAGCCGTCGTGATCATTGAAGGGGTGACCTACGACCCCACTGGACGGCTAGAGACGTTCGTCTTAAGGAACTGCGAAAGTGCAATTGATAAACAATTGAAATGGAAGCGGTTGACACGACGTGACCAACCTTCGGCGTCGACGGCATTCATGGTGATTGTCGTCTATTTCGATTTCGACGAATCGAAGCGAGATCTCGTGACAGAGATTCATATCTTGACACAGATCATTGCTCGCGATGTCGACGAAAACCGACGACCGATCGTGGCCTTGGTTTACAAAGAGGATGTGACTGTCGGTACGGTGTCGGTCAAGGCACTGGTCAATGGCATCATTCCGCGAACCCTGGAGACTTCAGTGCCGAAATCATTTAACAAGCTGGCGACTGCGTACAAAAAGGCCGCCCGTGGTATCGAAAGCGGCGCGAAGTAGCGCACGTCATGGCTGGGAATCAGGAGTGCAGTGTTTTGAGCTTGCGTGGGAGGAATGCCGTCTTCGCGCACACCAAGACCTCCTGAGAGAATGTGTTTGCTTAAGACCACAGTCCCTTCAGGAGTCCAAGGATGGCACTCTGTATCCGAAATGCCATAGACCAGATCAAGGGCCATGTCATGGCCCTGCTTCCCCCGTGTGTGCC
>CBIHQO010000350.1:0-7022 GCA_966211735.1 uncultured Schlesneria sp. | reverse complement strand
CGGCTGGATGTTTGACGGTGCCGAGATGGGGGTCTTCTCGATGGTCGGGAGGGCCGCGATCCAGGATCTGCTGGGGATCTCATCGGCACCGACCGCCGATCAGGAAAAGCAACTTGGTCTGTACTTCGGTGTGATCATCGCCGTGTTTCTGGTCGGAGCCGCCACTGGGGGCGTGCTGTTCGGGTGGCTGGGGGATCGAATCGGGCGGGTGCGCGCGATGAGCCTAAGCGTCATCACCTATGCCGTGTTCACGGGTGTCTGCGGTTTTGCGCAGTCGCCGATTCAACTTGGAGTGCTTCGTTTTATCGCAGCACTCGGCATGGGAGGCGAATGGTCGTTGGGTGTGGCCCTCGTGATGGAGGTCTGGCCGAATCGATCACGCGCTTTGATGGCGGGCTTGATTGGAGCATCGGCCAATGCGGGATATCTGCTGGTGGGCATCATTGGGATTGGCCTGACCGCGGTGTTGTCGCAATTCGAAGTGTGGCTGCATGACATCGGACTGGCTGACGACACAGTGAAGATGCTGGTCGCCAACAAAGGCTGGCGTTTGATGATGATGCTGGGAACATTTCCCGCATTGCTGACATTCCTGTTTCGAATGTTCGTGCCCGAATCGCACAAGTGGGAGTCGGAACGGGGGAGTGGCACGACCTCGAACTGGGTGACCTCCGATTTGTTGGGCGTGCTCGTCGGGGCCGTGGGACCGGGACTGATCGTCTGGGTCTGGGCCGACGAGTCCATCGGGTCAGGCTACAGGATTGCCGGAACAGTGATCGGCTTAGTGATCGCGACGGTCGGCTACCTTTACCCGGTCATCCGGTTCCTGCAACGGACGTTCATCCAGTCGCCTGATCTGGTGAACGATTCGCGGCAGACGATTCGTCGCATGCTGTTGGGGGCCTGCCTAAGCGGGATTGCGCTGCTGGGAACCTGGGGATCGACCCAATGGGCTATGACCTGGGCCGGCCAACTGACGCAAGGAGTCACTGTCCCCGGTGATGCTTCCTTCATCTGGAAGCACCCTCGCGAATACACGCAAATGTTTACGGCTGTGGGGGCGATTGTCGGAACCATCGGTGCGGCCATGCTGGGGGATTGGCTGGGGCGTCGCACCGCGTATTGCCTGTTGTGCCTGACATCGATTGCCTCGGTGCTGTGGTTCTATCAATTCCACAATGCGTTCGGCTGGGAATTCTTGATCTCCGCATTCGTGGCCGGTGTCTGTACAGCCTCGTTCTACGGCTGGCTGCCGTTGTATCTGCCGGAACTGTTTGCCACGCGAGTGCGAGCGACAGGGCAGGGATTTGCGTTCAACTTTGGCCGCATTTTGGCCGCAATTGGCACTCTTCAAATCGGAGCCATCCTGAAGCACGTCGGCAATTACCAAACGTATGCCGGGGTGAAGGGGGGCTATCCTATCGCCTGCAGCTTCGTCTGTTGCGTATACTTGCTGGGGATGGGGCTGATCTGGCTGGCCCCCGAAACCAAAGGCCAACCGCTACCCGAGTGAACCCGCAATCATGAGTGGTGTGACCCTGCAAGGCGACTTTGCTCCAGAAGAAGAGCCGCACGAGCCCGACGCGGAGCCGAGTAAAATCGTTCCGGATCCTCAACCGGAACCTGATCCTGAGCCAATTCCGGATGCACGGCTGTACGTTCCCGAGCAGGAAGAGTGGCACGTCCACATCAAACGCGATTCAGAGAAGATCTATTGTTATGCCAAGCTTCCGGGCGAAGACTGGTTTCACATGCTGCTGAATGGCGAGATCTACGTTTCACGCCAGCATGAGAAGTACTGCTTGCGCTGTGCGCTGCGGCACGGCTTTCTGACCGAAGACCGCTTGTTCTGGCAGCATCGCGTTCCGCAACATCGCAAGCGGGTTCTGTAGCCCCTGGTCAAATCCGTCTTATCGAAATGGGACGGAGAGGACTGATGAGACCGATGCAGGTTATCGACAATCTTCACTTAAAATGAGGGCCAGGCGTCGTTCGACCTCTTCACGGGCGATCTCACGTATCAAGAACTTCTTTTGAGACGATGTCGGCCCAGACATCAGTTCGATCTGGCCGCGTCTTAATCCTAAGGCCTCGGCGAGCACTTCCAGGATGGCGTTGTTGGCTTTCCCTTTTTCCGGGGCCTGCGTGACCGAGATCTTTAGCGCTCCGGCATGCTCGCCCGTGATCCCGTTGCGCTTGCCTCCCGCATGGGCTTTCACCGAAAGGACGATCCCTTTTGGCGAGACTTCCAGCATGATCATTCAGGGTGAACCTTCCATCGTGTCGCTATCGAGCCGTGTCGGATGTGGATTATAGTTTCGGTACGCGAGCGCACGAATGCGTTGCTGCATCGATCAGCGAAAATTCTCTGACAGTGGAAGCTGCCCCGAATCCATGCACATCGTCCACTATATTACTCGGCTGATCGTGGGTGGAGCCCAGGAGAATACTCTTTCGACTGTCGAAGACCAGCATCATCTCTTTGGCGATCGCGTGACGCTCATCACGGGACCAGGGATCGGGCCGGAAGGGTCGCTGGAAGATCGTGCTCGGCAGGGGGGCCTCGATCTGCGGATCATCGATGCGTCGCGCCGATCAATCCATCCGTGGCGTGACTGGCAGACTTATCGCGAACTGACGCGTCTGCTGTGCGAACTGAAACCGGACCTGCTGCACACGCATTCGTCCAAGGCCGGGATCATCGGACGAATCGCGGCGTCGCGATTAGGACTGCCGTGCGTGCATACCATTCACGGAGCGGCATTCCATTTTGGGCAGTCGCCCTTCACCTACGATCTGTACCGCTGGCTGGAACAACGTGCCGCCCCGGCGACCGACAAGTTTATCTCGGTTTGCGACGCAATGACCGAGCAATACGTCCAGGCCGAAGTCGCCCCCCGCGAGAAGTTCGTCACGGTCTACAGCGGCTTCGATGTCGAACCCTTTCTAGAACCGCCGCGTCCACCAGAGGTTGTCCGAGCGGAATTGGGCCTGAAGCCAGACCAGATCGTCATTGGCAAGGTGGCTCGACTATTCCCGCTGAAAGGTCACGAGTTCTTAATCAAGGCTGCTAAGGCGGTCGTGGATCGCTGTCCGAATGTCCGCTTCCTGCTGGTGGGTGACGGAATCCTGCGATCGCAGTTTGAGGCCGAACTGGACGCCAGCGGGATTCGAGATCGATTTGTGTTCGCCGGACTGGTTCCGCCAAATCGCGTACCGGAATTGATCCACGCGATGGATATTGTCGTTCATACAAGCGTGTGGGAGGGGTTGGCACGTGTGCTTCCCCAGGGCCTGATCGCCGGGAAGCCTGTCATCAGCTACGACATTGATGGGGCTCGAGAAGTGGTGCTCTCTGGTCGGACAGGTTGTTTGCTGCCGCCACGGTCGATCGACGAACTGTCGGCCGCGATGTGCGATATGGCCGGCGATCCCGAACGCCGCCGCCGCTATGGTGAAACCGGCCGGGCGATGTTCACCGACCGGTTCCGCCACCAGACGATGACGGCCCAGATCCGCGACGTCTATAGTGAGGTTCTAAAGCGTCGCCAGAAATGATCGGCGAGTAAGAAAAGAAAAGACTGGGACCACGAATCGCACGAATTGACACGAATAAGAACAAGCCGAGGCGATAGTTAGGCCGCTTGCTTCATTTCCGATTCGTGGAGATTCGTCTGCTTCGCAGTCAACTGCTCTACCTTGCGAACATATTGCGGGGTAAAGACTTCTGGTGAATCAACTGGCCGTCGCGTGCCGTAGAGTCGCCGTCAAATTTCTGTGAAATCGGTCTGTTCTCAGATCGGGACATTCACTACATTCCGCGCCTATCCGCTTCGGGCCACCGGTCGCGGCACGGTCTGCGTGCGGATCATGGACGACACCCTGCTACCGTTCAGGATGAACATACCCATCATGAGAGATTCGCTCCGTTCCCTTGCGGCGCCGCTGGCTCTGGTCCTCGTGACGGGTACCTGTTTTGACGTGATGGCGCAGCCCGGCCGCACCATTCGCCCGACTGGTGCTCAGCAGACGAATCCACCACGGCAGCCGCAGCCAAACAATACGCGGCCACTCGGGAACGGACAGGGGCCTGCTCAACCAAGAATCTCACCGGAGCAGCTTGCTCCACAAGTCGCTCCTCCGGAAGAGGCGATCCCTGAAGAGCTCGAAAAGCTCTTGGAACAATGGGAGTTGAAATCTTCCAAGATCAAGATCTTAGAAGGCAAGCACAAACGCACTACTTACAATCTGGTGTTTGAAACGGAGCAAATTGCTAATGGTGTCTTTTACTTGGAGACGCCCGACAAAGGCCGAATCGATCTAGTCGGGATAAAACCCGAAAAGAACGACAAATCGAGCCGACTCGGCAAATCTGGTAAGCCCTTTCGCCTGGAAGAAGGAAGAGGCGAAAAATGGATTTGTTCTGGGCAAGAAGTAATTGCGGTCAACGAAGAAGAGAAGACTTACGAAATCATGCCTTTGCCGAAGGATGTCCAAGGCGAAAATATCGTGAAAAGTCCGCTCCCCTTCTTGTTCGGCATGAAAGCAGACGAGGCCAAGCAGCGATATCGCATGGTGCTGAAAAGCGAAACCGATAAGGGAGCCATGCTGATCATCCGACCTCGCTTGCAGCTTGATCAGCAAAACTACTCCGAAGCGTGGGTGATGCTGGACAAATCCACATATCTACCGAGCGCCGTCAAACTCTTCGATCCGTCGGGCAGTCTCGAAACCGTCTACAAATTCGAAGATGTCAAAGTCAACAACAAGAAGTCCTTTCTCGGTGCAATCTTCGCCGAGAAAGACCCGTTCCACCCAGACCTTCGTCGCTACAAGCTGTTCGTGGCCGCTGAAGAGACCGAGGCGCCAGCACGAGCACCTCAAGGTGATCCGCGACTTAATCTACAGCCCCCACGGTCAGGAGCTCCGGCTGCTCCACGAACCGGACTGGGACCAGCCAGAACAAACAACAGGTAGTCGCGATCTCGCCCATCGGAGTCGCATGCGAGTGACCGCAAATCTCACGAAATGGATGACGTCATGAGGAACAACTGGACCGCTAACGCTCGACAGATCCTGATGGCATCCGTCTGTGTCGGTTGGGCTGGTTTCGTGACTGCTGACGATATCCCCAGTGACGTGACTGAAGCGTCGGGCATCGTGCTGGTGTCGGCCACTGCGCCGGCCAACGTTCCCTTTTCCGGTCCAGTCAAACTGGCCTACAAGCTTCAGCCCGGGCAGTTCGTGCATTACACCGGCATGAACAAGATCAACTACGACACCATGCTGGGGGATCAATACGGTAGAGACAGCGGACGCCAAGTCTTCGTGCCGCTTCCCAAGGAAGAGCGAGAGTTCACCAATGTTCAATCGAACGAAACGGGATCTCATTTCCGCGTGATCTCTGTCGATGAGAATGGTGTTGCTCTGATCGAGCCGGTTGTCGATCGCACGCGCATGACGGCCAAGATGCACGGCAAAGAGCAGGTCGAATTTGATAGCGAAAAAGTCTCGACTCCCGATCCGGGATTCCAGGCAGTTCGCGATGCCATCGGTCGAACGGTGGCTCGATTTCAAGTGGCCCCCACCGGCAAGTTGCTGAAGGCGGTCATCGTCGACACGACAGCGCCGAAAGCCCTTCGAGACGCGGCCGAAAAGCTGGATATCCGGTTCCAATACCTGGGCCTGATGCCGACAACGCCGGTTTCGGTCGGCGATAAATGGCGGGAAGACTACAGCGTCGTACTGGTCAATAATGGTCTCAAAGAGCCGTGGCCGATGCGGCGCCTCTATGAATTGACCCACGTCGTCGATGGGATCGCGACGATCAAGTTCAAAACGATCATCATGAAGCCGGTGGATGAGCCAGAGCTCAAAAAGCAGGTTATTCAGCAAACCCCATCGGGAACAATCGAGTTCGACATTGAGCAAGGGCTCGTTCGAACATACGCCTCGACGATCAATCAGACTGTCATCAACGCCTTCGGTCCCCAATCGATGTTGCGAGTGACCGGCGAATCGACCGAGAAACTGGTCGCGGCCGAAACGTCGAAGAAGTAGTTTCTTGTAGCCAATCTCGCCAAGAGGTTGGGCCGGCGCGAATGAAGTCTCAGGTGACTGCCGACAGCTTCGCGCGCACCGTCTGCAGATCTTTGCTCAGTTGAGCTCGCAGATCATCGACCGAGGCGAACTTCTGCACGTCGCGCACTCGATCCACGAAGTCGACGTTCAGCACCTGGCCATACAGGTCGCCTTGGTAATCCAGCAGGTGAACTTCGATCTTCCGACCCCCTTCGGCAAATGTGGGATTTGGACCGATGTGAATCGCGGCTTGATGTCGAGTGCCATCGACCCACGCCCAGCCCGCATAGACCCCATTCGCCGGGACCAACGTGGAAACGTCCGTCAGGTTCGCCGTCGGGAAACCCAGCGTACGTCCTCGTTGTGCTCCCTGTCCCACTTGTCCGTTTAAGCGATAGTGATGCCCGAGCAAACGCACTGCGTGGGCGACGTCACCAATCTCCAGCAGCGATCGGATCACGCTGGACGAGACCAGTTGTTCGTCGACAGTGACCGGCGGGGCCACATCAAACGAGAGTCCGTGATTGGCACACAGCGATCGCAAGACGGTAATGTTTCCCGACCGGTTGCGTCCGAAGAAAAAGTTGGGCCCTTCCACCAAGCCCTTGGCCTGCAGCTTGGCTCTCACGATCGTGTCGAAGAACTCTTCCGCCGTGAGTGCCAGAAAACTGCGATCTGTCGGCAGCGCAATCGTCACATCGACACCGTAGCGAGCGAGTAATTCCGCTCGATGTTCGATCGTCGTCAATGCGGGAGGCGCTGCGTCCGGCTTCAGCAGGGCAATGGGATGAGGATCAAACGTCACCGCGACTGCTGGGACACGATCCGAGCGAGCACGGCTGATCAGCACGTTCAGCATCGCCTGATGTCCACGATGGACGCCGTCGAAATTGCCGATCGAAGCATACCCGCCCCGCAGCAATTCGATCGATTCCCAACCT
>CBIHQO010000349.1:0-7022 GCA_966211735.1 uncultured Schlesneria sp. | reverse complement strand
CCGAAGTCTTCAAGGTGCCACACCACGGCTCGGCGGACTTCTCCGGTGGCTTCATCCAAAGGGTTTCGCCAATCATTAGTGTCATTTCCAGCGGCGATGAATCAGCACGGAAAGAATACATTCATCCTCGTGCCACACTGGTGGGTGCGTTGGGTAAGCATTCAAGAGTCGATGAGCCACTGATCTTCGTCACCGAACTTGTCGCCTTCTTTAATGTCGAAGGTTGGTCACGATTGACAGACGAGAAGAAGGATAAAGCCCGTGGCGAGTTCTTCGGCTTCAGTCGAACGGCATACGGAATAGTGAAAACTCGAACGGATGGCCAAAGGATGTTTGTCTACACGGACAGTGGCAAAGCAGACATGAAGGAAGCATACGCTTACACGTTAGATGACAATTCGATGCCTGTACCGGCAGAAGTTCTGCGAGTCTAAAAATATCGACACTGCTTGCGGCTCGTCCGTCACCTTTCACTATAATCGGAATCTGAACCATGCCCGTTATCGGTACCCGACAGTCGCCCATCAGCATTGTTACTGGGGATGCACTTCAGTTGCAGAAGCCGGGAGACCTGTTCCACATTGACTACAAGGACAAGGATTACCACGGCACTTTCATCGGCGTTCATCCGAGCCACGGAAACTTCGAATTGGATAAGCCCGCCGCCCCGGAGTCGTACCCGTTGGTGACGTTTCAAGGAAATACGTTCGAATTGCGCCGCATCCACATTCACCTCAAATCGGAGCATGTTTTCGACTCAACTATGCAGCGTGACTTCGAGTTGCATTTGCTTCACGTTCAACAGGGAATGACACTTTCAGATCCAAAACTGGTTATCGGGATCTTGTATCACGAGTCAGCGACTGTCCCGGCGGGGAAAGGGCTTGAGCGATTTAATGAACTTCTGCGGAAGCGAGTCGATGCGGGGTTGTCGCTTGAAGCCTTTAAATCAACAGATGCGGTGATTGACGGCAATATTAATCCTCTGGACTTCTTTCCTAGATTGAAGGATGGGAAAACACCTGATCTCACAAACTGGTTTTACTACGAGGGTTCACTGACGAGCGAGCCATACAGCGAAGACGTGAGTTGGTTCGTGATGAAAAACGAGAGCAAGGTCGACCCGAAGAAGCTGGTGGAGTTGGCGAAGTATGCTGAGCAGGATGCTCGTCCAACCTATGCCCTAGATCGACGGATCGTCGTCAGGAGCTTCGGCAGTTGAAAATTCTTTTCCTCCACGGTGGCATTCGGTTCCCGGTGGCGTCGAACCGACCTATCTGATGGACCACGGCCACGCCGTCCTCGACCCCGAACAGAACATCACCAGCAAGTAGCGGGCGAACTGCGTTCGATCTACAATACCAAATGAGCCGACCAATCAGAAAACGACTTATCTTCCAACGGCAGAACCGACAAACATCCGGCTTTGACTTTGGAATTCAGCTTCTGTGAAAGTCGGAAGATCATTCGGTTTCGACGGCCATTCCCTGGATCAGCAACTCTTTTTGCTGCCGTGATAGACTCTTGATCGCCAACTCTCGTTTCAGGGCAAGGCTGCGGTTTGTTTGAACCTCCTGGTAGACCAAGGCAACAGGCAGGCGGCTCCGAGTGTACCGTGAAGCTGTTCCAGCGTTATGCTGGTCGTAGCGCCGGGTCAAGTCGTTGGTGATCCCGGTGTACAGCGTGCCGTCAGCGCACCGCAGAATGTAGACGAGCCAGGTTTTGTCAGCGATGTGAGCGACTGACTCTGATTGGATCGGTTGTTTCAAGGTCGTCCCATCTGAATGTCCGCTGGAAATGCTCTCCATGCAAAGAAGTGTTCGTCAGAACATCTTGCCGTTCGTTCATCGTCGGCATTTCGTGAGTTCCATGCCGTGTTCAGATGGTTGTAGAGATGAGCCATCGCAATCTCGAACTCGGTCTCTTCGAAATCCGACCGTTCTTCGATTGCTGCAATTGTCCGAGTCAATTCATCCAAGCCTTCACGAAGATGAAACGCAATCCAGTCCTTGTTCATCTGAGATGCACCCTGTGTCATTCATTTGGTAATTGACGTTTCTTACTCCGAACGAACTTCCTTGAGCATGGTCTCTGCTGAATCCCTGCCGAACCGCTTTTAAATGCGTCGGGTCATCGGATAGGCAAGCTGGGTCAAGAAATGGTTCGGTTTTGAAAAGGCCAGAATATCGTACCACAGGCTGTCCTCGCCTCTGTCCCATTGGATCATGAATCGTTCTTCACCGCTTTTAACTTGTCCGGGTAAGTGAGTATCCCGCAGTTAGTCCAGGTGAATCAAACATCCACTTGTCATCGTTGACTGCAAACCGACGCCGAAGAAACAGCATCTACCGGATACCGGCTAGCAAGGTGTGTTCGACACTCACCTCAACCGGAGACCGGAAAGATGCCTTCACAGAATGAAATCCGCCAGAACATCACCAATCAAATCATCGAAGCACTCGCCAGAGGAACAGCACCCTGGCGACGACCTTGGAACAGTGACAGCAACGCAGGTGCGCCCACCAATGCTGTCAGTGGCAAGAAGTACAGCGGTGTGAATCCATTGCTACTCCAAATTGCCGCTGATCAATTCGGCTTCAATGGCAAGTTCTGGGGCACCTACCGTCAGTGGCAAGATCTCGGTGGTCAAGTGACGAGCCGTCCCAGCCACGTGAAGGCCGGTGAATGGGGGACCGAAATTGTCTTCTGCAAACCCTGCAAGAAGACACGTGAAGAAGATGGAGAGAAGATCGAAGACAAGTTCTGGCTATTGCGAACCTTCACGGTATTCAACATTGATCAGGTCACTGGCCTCTCTGTGGAGAGGTTCCGAGTGGGAAACCAACCAGTCACCGCAGAGCAAATTGAACAGCGATATCAACAGGCCGACGCAGCAATCGACGCCACTGGTGCCGATATTCGTTTTGGCGGAAATCAAGCCTTCTACCAAACCCAGAACGACTTCATCCAGATGCCACATCGTCAGCAATTTGCGCATGGCGAATACTATGAGACGGCCTTCCACGAGCTTACTCACTGGAGCGAGCATCCAAAGCGATTGGATTGGGATCGGAAGAATCCTGACAACACGTATGCCCTCGGTGAACTGATCGCCGAACTGAGTAGCGTCTTCATCTCCGGTGAAATTGGCCTGCCGGTCGAGAAGACGATGGACAATCACGCTGCCTATTTGGCGAGTTGGCTCAAAGCGATGCAGAACGACACGAAGTTCATCTTCAAGGCTGCATCGCAGGCCACGAGGGCCGCTGACTACATCCTGAGTTTCTGCCGCCGCACTGACGCCGAACACGAATCCGAGGAAGCGCTCGTTGCCTGATGGTTGATGCGGGAGCAGCAAGGAAGCTGCTCCGTACTGACTAAGCCGGTGTCCTGATCGGGACCACCGAGACGGGACGACGTAGACGATCAATTGCTCGACTCGGCTTCGACACTTCACTCTCAGCATGACTTATCGGCTTGAACTGCGCAGCAACCGATGCTGTTCTAGCCGAATCTGCGAAGGCTCGACGTCATCAAAGATCGTCCATGTTGTCCTCTTCGGTGCTGTTTCACCTCACATTGGAGCACCGACCATGCCAACGCTTGGCACACTTGATTTGAAGGACGCCGCAAATGATGCGGCAGGCAATTGGAGGAGATTCAACTGCTTCGTTTGGTTTCGAGATAACGAACTCCCAGATGCCGACAACTGGGCCGTGATCTACACCCACAACCGGGACAGCGGCCTGCTTGACCAAAGCAACGCTGCAGTTATTGCAAAGGCAATGGAACCGTTCACTGAGGGCGACGACCCCAGTGTCGTGTTCGAAAGTCACAGTCATTGGGCCGTCGGACACGTTGATGGATTCAGCGTTCGAGTCTTCCGAGATGGTGAAATCACTGAAGCGTTCAAGACTTATCACAAGCTCGCTGAACGCATGGCCGACTATCCGATCCTCGACGAATCCGATTACAGCGAACGAGAACTCGACGCCACTTACGAGAACATTGGCGAGGCTGCATGGCGGTTGAAGCAAGAGTTCGACCTACCGAGTGAATGGCAGTCCGAAGTCTACAGTTGGATCTCGGACAATCGAGACCATGCACTTGAAAACGTGGACGACCAAGGCGGCTGGCCAGACGACGACGACCTTGATGCGGCCTTCAATGCCCTGTGCTATCAACGAGTCGCATGACCGCCGAGCCAATACTGACTAGGCCATCGTTCCTCACCTCAACTGAAAGGGAAAGCAATGGCCTGGTCAATTACAATCGCTGCCGAAGGCTGGTCAGAGATCCGTGATCAACTGGAAACTTGGGATCGTGATGCACTGATCGCAGCGATCACTGATGACAAGTTCGAGATGGTCAACGAAAAGGCCAACGAACATCACGCTGGCCGTGCCGCCACGGCTGAACGCAACCGCCTTGAATCGATCCCGCATGACATCCTTGTTGATCGTGCCTACGAACTGATCGAAGCGAACGACACTTGCGACAATGGCGGGTGGGCCTATTGGATCGACCGTGAAGGCTTCCACAAGGTCCACCTCCCTGACCAAGACGACTAATCGATACTGACTATCTGAATGTAACAACACCCTTTTCGAAAGGATTTCATGTCTCGCTTTTCTGGTCTCTCTGCTGATGTCATCGGCGTCTTGCTGATCGGTGCCGAAGGATGTTCCGAAACAGATGACGAAGCCTGGCTGCGAGACGCTACGTCAGAAGAACGGCAACTGTTCATCGGTTTCTGTCGTCAAATGGTGAAGCAGTCCAAGGGTGAAGCGGCTTCACATTCCTTCGACTTCACCAGCTTCACGGTCGATGGCACAGGTCGTCCGTACTGGTTGAAAGCCGTTCTGGCTCTGTCTTCAACGCCCCCAATTGCCCGTGAGAAGGCAGCACAGTTCACACGTGTTCTCCGGGTCCATTCGGACTGACGAACACTGACTAAGACAACGTACCACCAACAAACACGAAAGGATCAAATGAAGCACCACGATGTCAATGCGGTAAAACCGCAATCACTCAATCATCTCGTGGGCAATTCACATGTGATTGAACAGATCAAGGTCGCACTCGATGCGGCCCAAATGGATAGTCGACGTTTCGACCACGCCATTCTCACCGGAGGCCCTGGACTCGGCAAAACGCAGCTCTGCCACGTCATCGTTCAAGAGATGGCAGTTGATCTACATGAGATCCTCGGTCAGTCGATCTCGAATTCTGCCGATCTAAATGCATTGTTGCTCGGTGCAAAGGATAGGGACGTTGTCTACATCGACGAATGCCATGAGTTGTCGAAGGAATTTCAGACGGCGCTCTACTTGGCACTCGATCAACGGAAACTGGTGATCTCTGGCCGTGGACGTTCACCCCAGACACTTCCATTGAACGACTTCACTCTACTTCTCAGCACGACTGACGAATACTCACTACTTCAGCCGTTGCGGCATCGAGCAAGATTGGAGCTTCGGCTTCAGCCACTGACTGATGACGAGTTGACAATGGTCTTGCTGCAGCGCATTCGGGGGCTGCATTGGGACGTTTGTGAAGAGATCCTGCCTCTAATTGCACAACGATCAAGAGGCACGCCACGTCTGGCTCTCCGATTGCTGCAAGCGTGTCGCCGCTGCGCCCGCAGTGAAGGCGAGGACACGATCACCGAGAAGCATCTGCTCCGTGCCTGTGATCTCGACGAACTTGACGAACTTGGGCTTGGACCAACGGAGCAGCAGTATCTTCGCATCGTTGCCGAAGGGCCGACCAGGCTGAACGTCATCGGCAGCCGCATTGGCCTGCCGACAAGGACGATCAGCGAGGTAACAGAGGGCTTCTTGATCAAGGCCGGATTGATCGGCAAAGACGATCAGGGCCGACGCCATTTGACCGCTTATGGGCACGAACACGTGTCCAAGACCCGTTCAATCACTGTCTGATTCTTGGAGATATTGCGCATGAATACTGTCACAAAAGCTGCTGTCAGCGTCAGTGAAATGGCCCGGATGGTTTCAATGAGCCGTGCCCGGTTCTACCAGTTGATCGAACAAGGTGTCTTTCCAAAGCCTGAATACGAGTTGTCTACATCCCGTCCATTCTATGGCGAGGAAGCGCAAACAAGTTGTCTGGATGTTCGTCGTCGGAACCTCGGAATCAACGGGCGACCAGTCCTGTTCTATCCCACACGAACGATGGCCACCGCAGTGAAGCGACCATCGAAGACCAAACCGAGACCGACTAATCCGCATGTCGACTTGATCGACTCGTTGGCCTGCCTCGGCCTCCCCGTGTCGGCTCAGCAGGTCGAGTCGGCAATCCGTGATTGCTACCCAAGCGGACTGGTTGATGACCAAGGGGTCGTCGTCCGCACCCTGTTTCTGCACCTGAAGCGCCAGAATTGAGCCGATAAGGTGCGGCGATAACTGTCATTATCTCCCCGAATCACGTCCGAAAGGTGTCTAATCCATGTCTGAAACCTGTCCAGAAGACCGCCAGAATTCGAGCGATAATGTTTTTGGGACCATCCCCGTCGATTCCAACGTGGTCCGTCTGTTCAATGAATATCTACTTGCCTCCGACTTCTCGCCCAATACTCGCAAGGCCGTGGTCAATGATCTTCGCAAGCTTGCCAAATGGTTCGCCCAAGCGAACCAAGAACCGCTGACGATGGCTCGAATCACGACACGAGACCTTGGTGATTTCCGTGATTCACTTCGCCGTGACCAGCAGCAGGCAGTTGCCACGATCAATCGAGCACTCGTGTGTGTTCGTCGATTCTTGAAGTGGCTGCACGAAGGCGGATACATGCCAACGGACGTGGGCAAGGGAGTGAAGGAACTGAAATCACAAACACTTGCTCCGCTGGGGTTGGACCGTGCCCAGGTGCGACGATTACTTCGTGAAGTTGAACTCCACTCGGATCTGCGAGCCAATGCGATCTTCCATTTCCTGATCTACACCGGTTGCCGAGTAGGTGATCTTGTCCAACTGAAGCTCGGCGAATTGTTGATTACAGAACG
>CBIHQO010000348.1:0-7052 GCA_966211735.1 uncultured Schlesneria sp. | reverse complement strand
AAGGCGTCGCCGCGAACGAGCCGGTGCTGTATATCAGCCTCTCGGAAACGCGGGAGGAGATCGAGGAGGTTGCCGAGTCACATGGCTGGTCCTTAGCGGGGGTGACGATTCGCGAACTGATTCCTTCCGAAACCATGCTGAATCCTGAAGAACAGTACACGATGTTCCACCCGGCCGATGTGGAACTGAGTGAAACGACGACGAAGATTCTGCAGGATGTGGAACGCATCAAGCCAGCTCGAGTCGTGTTCGATTCCCTGTCAGAACTGCGTCTCCTCGCGGGCAATGCGCTCCGTTATCGCCGCCAGATCCTGGCATTGAAGCAGTTCTTCGTCGGGCGACAATGCACCGTCATCTTGCTCGATGATTTGACATCGGAAGGCCGCGATCTGCAGGTGCAAAGCATCGCCCACGGAGTGCTGCTGCTGGAGCAGCTCAACCCGGAATACGGCGCGGAACGACGGCGTTTGCGCGTGATTAAGTTCCGCGGGGTGAAGTTCCGTGGCGGCTATCATGACTACACGATCAATCGCGGCGGATTGACTGTCTTCCCCCGCCTGGTCGCAGCGGAACATCGGCAGGATAAAGCGCTCTCGCAACTCTCCAGCGGCCTGCCTCCATTGGATGCTCTGCTGGGTGGCGGCATTGAACGGGGGACCAGCACGATGATCGTCGGGCCGCCGGGAACCGGCAAGTCAACCATCGCCGCCCAATTCGCCTACGCCGCTGCCCTGCGCGGCGAGAAGTCTGCTCTGTTCGTCTTCGATGAAAGCCGGAATACGCTCATCAGTCGGGTCAGCGGTTTGGGGATTGATCTGGCCAGTCAAATCGACGCGGGCAAGATCCTGATTCAGCAAGTTGACCCGGCCGAATTATCACCGGGAGAATTCACGCATGCCATTCGCCGCGTCGTCGATAGAGAACAGGTCTCGCTGGTTGTGATCGACAGCCTGAACGGCTATCTGGCGGCGATGCCAAGTGAACGGTACCTGGTCGTCCAATTGCATGAGATGCTGAATTATCTCGGACAGAAGAATGTGGCCACGCTGCTGATTGGCGCTCATCAGGGGTTGATTGGCATGCAGATGAACACTCCAGTTGATGCCAGCTACCTGGCCGACGCCGTGCTGCTACTGCGCTACTTCGAATATCGGGGCGAGATCCAGCAGGCCATTTCGGTGGTGAAAAAACGAGGCGGGCATCACGAGCGGACCATTCGCGAATTCAGCATGAGTTCAGGTCGCATCCGGATTGGTGAGCCGCTACGGGAATTTCGCGGCGTGCTGACCGGAATTCCCTCATACGATGGCGGTTCTGAAACACTTCACAGAGCCGATGCGAAATGACTGACACCTCGGCCAACTACTATAGCCAGCGCGTCGCGATCCTGACGCCGACTGGTCGTGACGGCCCCCTGACCGCCGCTTTGTTGGGTGAAGGGAACATCGACTCAGTCAACTGCCCGGATATCGCATCCGCAGGTCGCCTGATTGAAGAGGGGGTTGGTTGTCTGCTGGTCGCGGAGGAAGCGGTTTTCAACGGTGGCATGACGGCCCTGGCGTCGGCACTGGCGCATCAGCCACCCTGGTCAGATCTGCCGGTCTTGCTGCTGACAAGATACGGCGCGGACTCGGCCACAGTCGGTTTGGCCCTGCAATCCTTCAGTAACGTGACGCTGCTCGAGCGGCCGGTTCGACCACCCACGCTGCTGAGTGCCCTGCGAGCCGCATTGAAGGCGCGTGAGCGACAGTACCAGGTCCGAGCCTATCTGGCAGAACATGCACGCACGGAAGATGTACTGCGTGAGAACGATCGACGCAAAGACGAATTCATTGCAACGCTGGCCCATGAACTGCGAAATCCGTTGGCACCGATCCGGAACTCGCTGCATATCCTGCGACTGACCAATGGGGGCGACCCCGCGTCCGAGCAGGTCTGCGATATGATCGAGCGACAGGTCGGCCACCTGGTCAGACTGGTTGATGATCTGCTGGAAGTTTCGCGAATCACGCGAGGTAAGGTTGAATTGCGGATGGAACCCGTCGAAATCGCGGGCGTCATTCGCAGCGCCGTCGAGGCCAGCCGACCATTGATCGACGCTTGCGATCATCAACTGGCAATTTCGTTGCCGAGCGAATCACTGACTGTTCAAGGCGATCCGATCCGTCTGTCGCAGATCTTCGCGAACCTGTTGAACAATGCATCGAAGTACATGCACCATGGCGGCCAGATCTGGTTGTCAGTTCGCCATATCGACGACGAGGTGCTGGTTTCGGTGCGAGACACCGGGGTCGGTATTGAACCGGAAATGCTGGATCATGTCTTCAAGATGTTTGCCCAGGTTGATCGATCCAAACGGCAGGCTCAAGGAGGATTGGGGATCGGATTGACGCTGGTCCAGTCTCTTGTGGAGATGCACGGTGGCGCGGTCGAAGCGAAAAGTGACGGCTTGGAGCAGGGGAGCGAGTTTGTTGTTCGGCTTCCGCTGATCAAGGAGACTCAGCGTGCCAAGCCGCTACCACCAGCAATTCGCGAAGTCCACATGCCGAAGCTCAAGGTGCTAGTCGTCGATGACAATCAGGATGCCGCCACGACGCTCAGCATGCTGCTGCAATTGTTGGGATGCGATGTATTGACGGCCAATGATGGCCCCTCGGCATTGCAGATCCTGAAGGCCTACCGGCCGGCAGTCGCATTCCTGGATATCGGCATGCCCGGGATGGACGGCTACGAGGTCGCGCGTCGTATCCGGCTGATCCCCGAGCTGCAGTCCATCATGTTGGTGGCGCTCACAGGATGGGGTCAGCAGGAAGACCGCCGACTCTCGAGCGAATCGGGCTTCGATCATCACATGTTGAAGCCGGCAGACATTACGACTCTGAAGTCGCTCTTTACGTCGATCAGCGTGCCGACTCCTGGCCAGTGAACGTCGTTTTCTGCGCTACGGCGGACGTTCAAATCCAGAACGGCGGTTCAACATTGATCGTTTGCTGCGCACATAAACTATGACTCAACAGTCACTTACGCGCCACATCTCAGAACACACTGTCCGTGGTGATGTATTCATCAGAATCTGACGTCGAACCTCCAGTGAGGCCAAAGGTCAAAACCTACGACCGCCGATACGTGGCAATACTTCTGCCACATCGGATTTATCTTATGACTGCCGACTCGGACGAACTCATCATTTTGAAACACACGTGGTCGCTGGCGGCTCAGTCGATTCGCATTGAATTTCGCGACATCCTGATTGGTCGCCTGCCAATGCCGACCACGCCTGGGTCACCGTACGCAGCACCGATTCGAATCTGGGAACGAATGAGCCCAATCGATCGGGCCACACTTCTGAGATGGATCGAAGAACATCTGACGAGTTCGAGGTGACCTCCCGAAAGTTGGAGTGATCCATCACGTGAGAAACTCGCGTTTGCCGCAGCACTTTTAATCTTCTGCGCGCCTGTTGCGTTCCGTTGAATTGGCAAAAAGATCCCAAACACGCCAATTTTGTGGAAAACCCCTCCGGTGTCGGTGACATCTGGATGAAACGACGCAACAGGGACTGGCCGCATGGGGACGTGGATCACTGCTGAGTGGCTTTCGGGTGTGCTGGATCGGCACGCCGCGGCACTGGAGCTATTCGCGTCCCAATGGTCAGACACGCCAGAGGATTGCGTGCAGGAAGCGATCATTGCACTGACTCGTTTACCGAGTTGCCCCGATAACGTCGCGGCTTGGTTATTCCATGTCGTACGGACTCGCGCCCTCAATTCGCGTCGATCGCAAACACGACGGCGACGACATGAAGCGCTGGCGTCGAGATTGATCAAACTGGAAACCGATCCCGCGAATGAGCCCGCGTTTGATGCGAGTGAACTTGCGGCAGGTCTGGAACAACTTGACGAAGAACTGCGAGAAGTCGTGGTCGCTCGCATTTGGGGTGGCTTGGGCTTCGCGGAAATAGGCGAGATGCTCGGCCAGTCGATCAGCACCGCATTTCGAAGATTTCAATCGGGCCTGACCGCCCTGCGCCGGATCTTGGAGGAACCATGCCAGACAACCCATCAGACCGACCCATCGATAGCTTCGGACCGTCCAGCGAAGAAGAGATGAAATCTTCCGCAGACGATCTGGAGGGGTTTGCCAGACGCCTGGGGACATTCAGGGCTCGCGCGGTGTCGTTGGATCGCGACGCATTGGTCTTCGCGGCCGGCCAGGCTTCGGCGAAGCCCGCCAAAGCGAACGTTCGTCCCCTGCGCGCTGTTTGGGTTTGGCAGGCGTCCACGGTGGCGATGACGCTGTTGTCCGTCGCCCTCGGATCGCTGCTGATGTGGCCACCGACACCCGCAACACAAATCGTGTCTTTGGAACGTGAGGTTCCCGAGATCAAGCAGACCGCCGCATCGCCTTCAGAATCACAGATTCCAACACGGTCACCGCAAGTGACTGTTGGTCATCCCGCCGAAGCCGCCCCATTACGTGAAGCCGACGACACTCAGCTTGCCGAGGCTTGGCAGGCGCGCCGAGACCTGATCGCAGCCAGCGGGCAAACGGAGCGTCAACTCGCGACATCAGCACGGATCGAAGGACGCAGTGCGTCAGATCAACCGCTGACTCGATCAAGTCTGCTTGGCGACCGATCTCAAGAAACCATTCAACGCTGGTTGAAAGAGCAGCTATGAAACTTTGCCGAGTCTTCGATCACGAGAGGCGTGCCACTTGTTGGCCGCTTCGGACAGCAAGTGCCAATGTCACTTGGCCATGACGGTGGCGACACGAATCACGCCAGATTATCAACACGGCGACCGCAATCACGCTGGTTGTCCGAAGCGGCCAACCAGCGGCACGGCTGATGGTGCATCGCGCACCAGGAAGGGCCGATCCTTTAAAAGGATGTTATCTCAATGAGAAATCAAACGACCGGCCCTTCAGGCCTCAAGTGCTATTCAATAGATCGGAACCAGGGCCGTTGGCCCTGGCTGGGAAAAGTGCTGGCCCCCTGGGCCGGAGGGAAACTCCATGGTCGGCCGAGATTGGCTCTGAAGTCATCCCTGATCGGCCCCTGCTGGCTGCTGTTGAGCAGCCTTGCCTTCGGTGAAGATCTGTTTCCGGATCCGATACCAGAAGTCAAAACATACGAATGGAAGATCAGCCCGGTGGGCGAATCGTCACCGGCGCTGAAATACCGGCTGTATCCTCCTTTGGCGGACACCGTTCCGGGGAACGCGGCCACTCGCTATCTGCGCGCCAGCCTGATGATCCCACGGTCGTCTCCCGAACAGATTAACCGAGAGAATGATTGGTACGACTGCCGCACCGGCGACCTGCCTCTGGATGACGTGAAGAAATGGCTGGCGGCTCGTCAGGTCGTCATTGATGAAATCGCGGCGGGGACGCGCTGCGATTCGTGTGATTGGGGGACTCGTTTTCAGGATCTGCGCGGGCTGGATGTGATCTACAATCGATTGCCTGAGTTTCATGAGATGCAGCAACTGTCTCACATCCTGAAACTCAAAGCCCAAGTCGAAATCGCCGAGCATCGCGTTGACGATGCCGTGGCCACACTACGCATGTCCTATCGCCTGGCAACGGATGTCGCGAAGTCGCCCAGTATCATCGTCAACCTGATCAGCACGTCGATCACCAGCGTCGCCAATGAAATGACGGGTGAACTCATTGCGATGAAGAATTCACCTAATCTGTACTGGGGGTTGCGGACCTTGCCCGATCCTTTGCTTGATCGGTTGGGCATCGCGCAACTGGATGTGGGCCTGGGACTGCAGTTGTTTCCGTTCCTGAAAGATGCCGACACGGCGCAGCGGACTCCCGAGCAGTGGCAACGACTGCTGGCTGACGCGATCCACGAACTGCGCAGCATGACCCGCAATAGTCCCAGCGGCGAGATTGCTGACGCAGTGAACCAGATCTCGGCGACCGTGCTGATCATGCGCAGCTATCCACTCGCTAAACGAGAACTGATCGCCCAAGGAATGAATGCCGCGACGGTCGAGCGGATGCCGGTGGGACAAGTCGTGTCGATCTACGTTCGCAACTGTTATCAGCAGGTCGCACAAGAATTCGAAAAATGGTCCAGCCTTCCCTATGCCGAAGGGGAACCCCATTTGCGACGACTGGTGCCGCAGTTGCAGGCAGCTGGCTATCTCAGCTCTTCTCCCACAGCAATTGCGTCGCGTGATCCGCTGCTGATCAACCAGGCATTGCTACCGAGTTTCATGACGGGTGAAGCCTTCAATCGACCGCGACGGATGATCGCGCTGCTGGCGACAGTTGAAGCCATCCGCATGCATGCCGCCTCGAATCGAAACGCCCTGCCGGCGAAATTGTCGGATATCACCGCGGTCCCCGTGCCGCTCGACCCTGCCACCACGAAGCCGTTTTTGTACCGAGTGGTTGACGGGCAAGCCGATCTGCTGGCCCCGCCGACACTGCCCGGAGTCGAATCCTCTGGCCGCCGGTTTCTGTTGCGAATTCAATAAGCCGACCCTCGCGTCACCAAAACAGTTCACTTTTCGAAGGATATTCGATGCGCATCGCAGTTCTCAGTATGACACTTTTGTGGCTCGCTAGTACATGTGCTTGCGGCCAGGACAATTTTCCCGAAGCGGTGACTCGGCACATCAGCGATGACACGCTGGTCGTCATTCATTTCGACCTGAAGGGGCTGAATGTGGCACCGGGGGGAACGTCGTTCGCGGCACTGCTCGATCCGATTCAACCGCTGTCGCAAGTGGCGGGTGCCATCGATCAAGCCTTCGCAAAACTCAAGACAGTCTCCGTCAATGACGTGTATTGCGTCCTCGCTACGACGGACCTGCCCCTTGACGGAGTCCTTGTCGTCCCGACCACAAAACCGCGTCCGGTGCTGGAAGCATTGCGGTCGGTCTGGCCCAATGACGTTGAAGAACTTGAGGGAACGGTGCTGGCCGGAAGTGCTCAGGCACGGGCCCGTTTGCGCACTGCCAAATCAGCCCCACGAGTCGAGTTTGCCACGGCGATGCAAGTGATCCGTGGTACGTCCATTCGCGTCGCAGTCG
>CBIHQO010000347.1:0-7054 GCA_966211735.1 uncultured Schlesneria sp. | reverse complement strand
CAGAGCACGGTCATGCTGCCGAAGTTCTCGATCGAGGCGAGGCGGCGCACGATGACGTGTGATTTTGCCAGCCGTTGGGCTCCGTATGTCAAATTGATCATGATGATGGCGGGGAGCAGTTGCGGGGTCAGTCCGACAGCAAGTGCCAATGCAAAAAGGAACGACTCAAGCACTGGTTTGTGCAAGTAGACATTGATCGCGAAGATGCTGACAACCAGCGTCAGCGTGATCTCCATCAGGAAGTAGCCAAACCGGCGAATCCCGCGTTCAAAATCGGTTTCGGGTGCGCGCAGTCGCAGATGCTCAGAAATGCGACCAAATTCCGTTTTATTTCCGACTGCGACCACGACGGCGCGCCCGGTTCCTGAGACGACATGCGTCCCGAGGAAAATGACGTTTAAGCGTTGGGCCAGTGGTGTTTCAGCAGCAAGTACGCCCGCCCGCTTTTCGACGGGAAACGTCTCGCCGGTCAACGCTGCTTCGTCGAGATAGAGATCTTTCGTCTCCAGCAGACGACAGTCACCCGGAACGCTGCTGCCAGCAGACAGGGTAATGATGTCACCGGCAACGACTAGTTCCGATCCGACTGTCTCGGCCCGCCCATCTCGGATAACGGATGATCGCGTCCTCACTAGGTCCAACAGTTTGCTCATGGTGTGAGCGGCAGAACGTTCCTGAAAGAATCCCAGCAAAACGCTGGTAATCACGATGATCAGAATGATTCCCGCATCAGTTTTGTCATTGAGGAATAATGACAAAACCGAAGCTGCCACCAGAATCATCATCGTTGGATTACGAAGTTGGGAGAGGAGTAGAACCCAATCGCTGTCCAACTTGGAGTGGGTAAACACGGCATGATCAGATGACCGACGCGTGACCGCTTCAACGGTACTTAGTCCCTCCTCGCTTGTTCCTAATTGAACGAGAAGCTGGTCGACAGGTTGGCTCCACCAGGTGCTGTCGCTCATTCTGGCACCTGAATGGCCACCATCTTATTGGGCCTCCTAAGCTGCGTCTAAAGGCAGAGAACTAACAACGTGCCAAGAACTCTTGGGCTTCCATCGAGCCAAGGTACTCTGCAAATGTCGTGGTATTCGAATAGAGAACGACGTGAAGCAGAAAATTTCGGAAGCGTCACAATTTCGGGGCAATGCGAAAAGCCAGGCTGCCGTCCGTTGCCACGATGGCACTGCTCACAGCAAGCCGGATCTCGACAAACATCCGCCCATCTGGATGAAATTCGCCATTGATACAGAACTCGCCAGGAAGTATTTGGAATTCGTTTCTCTAGAGCATAGCAGTAATTGCCGTTCAATCACCTTCTCGAAGGCTTCGGCACACGTCTTGCGAATGATGATCGGCGAATGCGAGGAATTCATCCCGAATTGTCCCCATTCGTACAGCGTTCGACTCTGTCGCACTTCGTCACTAACGACCTCGTTTAATTCGCGCCGCTTAATTCTGAACGCCAGCTTGGACACCACAAGGACGTTGAGCAAGCGGCATCGGCTTCCGATTCTGTTGCAAATGAGCATTACAAGAAGGCACTTCAATGGACCATGATGGGCTCCGCTCCATTTTCTCTCCGCGTTCTATCGCCGTCGTGGGGGCGAGTGGTCAGTTGCGATCCGTGGGCGGATCGGTATTCGCGAATCTCAAGGCCGCGGGATTCGCAGGGTCACTGTTCGCAGTCAACCACAAACCCGGTCAAGTTCAAGGTAGCGAGGCTTATCGGTCCCTGGCTGATATTCCCGAGGTGCCTGACCTGGTGGTCGTTTGCACACCGGCGCCGACGGTTTCCGGATTGATCCGAGATTGCGGAAATCTTGGTGTCGGCGGGGTTATCGTGATCTCAGCCGGTTTTCGAGAAGCGGGACCTGCTGGCCAGAAACTGGAAGCGGAATTGAGGACAACTGCGGCAGAGTTTCCGCGCTTACGAGTCATTGGACCAAACTGTCTGGGCATTTTGCGACCGTCAAATCAGCTGAACGCCAGCTTCTCTGCGGTGATGCCTCGTCCTGGGCGATTGACGTTTCTATCGCAGTCGGGGGCACTGTGTACTGCGATCTTGGATTGGTCAGCAGAACAGGATTTCGGATTTGCGACGTGTGTCTCCGTAGGGAACATGACCAATGTCGGTATGGGGGATTTGATCGACTATTTTGCGGCGGACGAGCAAACGGATGCCGTGTTGCTGTACCTCGAGGGGGTTGACGATCCGAGGCACTTCCTGGAGGCCGCGCGTAGCTGTTCGCGACGAAAGCCAATTCTTGCCTATAAAGCCGGACGCTTCTCAGAGTCCTCGCTGGCTGCGACATCTCACACGGGAGCGATGGCGACGTCGGACGCTGTTTGCGACGCCATCTTCCGGCAGGCCGGCATCGATCGAGTCAACACCATTCAGGAACTATTCAACAGCGGCAAACTGCTGGTTGGGCAGAAGCCCCTCAGCGGTGATCGGCTGGCAATCGTGACCAACGCGGGTGGTCCGGGTGTGATTGCGACTGATGCCTGGCTGAAAGCTGGAGGCCGGTTGGCGAAGCTGTCGTCGGATACTTTGGTCTCGCTAGATCGAGCGTTGCCATCATGCTGGTCTCACGGAAACCCCATTGATGTCCTTGGCGATGCTGGCACCGATCGATTTCAGGTGGCGATGCAACAAACTCTATGCGACCCCGATGTCGACGCCATGCTTGTGATTGTGACGCCACAAATAATGACCGAGCCAGGACGCATCGGCGAGGCCGTGGTTGCTGCCTCTCAACAGACAGAGAAGCCAATTGTCGTGTCGATGATTGGAGGGACCGCAGTCAAGCCGGGTCGAGTAGCATTGCGTGACGGAGGGATTGCGGTTTACGACTTTCCCGAGGAAGCAGTTGATGCACTTCGTCACCTGATCTCGACCAGTCGAACGCGGGCGAGAACTCAATCAGTAACACCACCAATCAACATTCAGAGGCATAGTTTGAATGGAGTTCCTGCTGGGAGGCGCCTTGAAAAATGGCATACGGACTTGTCTCAGATGCAGGGCCTTTTGGATGAAAAACGATCCAAGGATCTGCTTTCCGACTTCGGGATTCCCGTCGTCACGACTTCCATCGCAACTTCGGTTGGCGACGCAGAATCGCTGGCTGAGCGAATCGGTTATCCCGTTGCCCTCAAAATCGCGTCCCCTGACATCTCGCACAAGACCGATGTCGGCGGCGTCATTTTGAATGTCACGAGTTGGGATGGTGTTCGGAATGGATACACCGAGATCATGGAAGCGGCCGCTCGTCACTGCCCTACCGCTCGCCTGGAGGGGATTGCCGTCGAGCCTATGGTTACAGCCTGCCGAGGTGTTGAACTTCTGTTGGGGATGAGGCGCGATCCTCAATTTGGTCTCGTGTTACTTGTGGGTGCCGGTGGTACCGCAGCGGAATTGCAGCATGATACCGCGCTGGAATTGCCTCCATTCGACGAAGACTGCGTGGACCGCATGCTGCGGTCGCTACGACTGTTTCCATTGCTGGATGGATACCGTGGCCGCCCGGGGGTCAACTTGGCTCAGCTTCGCGAGGTGATGATGCGTTTTGCACAACTCGCGGATGAGATGCCTGAGTTGGTGACGGCGGAGATCAATCCTCTCCTGGTGACGAGCGAGGGCGCTATTGCCTTGGACGCGCGGATGATCGTGGAGGGTCAGTCGACGCTTTCGGGGGCACCAACATGTCAAGATAAGTGCAGCAAGTGCAGCAAATGCGCTGATCGAACTGCGGCGACATCAGGCTAATAGCGCAGCGGGTGGTTCCGAGACCTTGGCGCGTCCTGCTGGCCTTGGATATTCAAGCGATATCGCGTGAATATCGACGAGAACGGGTCGACTCGATTCCAACTGCCGTAGGTTCCATCCCACTGCGACTACAGCGGAGCAATCGTCGCAACGGCGGGCTTAACGGTGACTACGGTGCACGTCGCATTACGCATCACGTATTCCGCCACGCTTCCGACTAAAAGTCGAGAGACTCCACGACGTCCATATGTCCCCATGACGATTAAGTCGGCACCGATCTCGTTGGCGACGGTCACAATCGCCTGTCCCGGCAAGCCCTGGACCGCGTCACATTCCACTGATGCGTCGCGGATTGTCGAGATCAAATGCGAGAGTTGTTGATGCAGACGCTCTACGGCCGCGATCATTTCAGCATCACGCATTTCCGCGATCGACATCTGCGGAACAGCAACTCCTAACACGACTAATGTTGCACCGTGATCGCGAGCCAGTGCGTGTGCCAGGTCCATTGCCTCAAGGGCGGAATCGGAAAAATCGGTCGGGTGCAGAATCATTTTCACGCTACGCATCGGCATTACTTTCTTAACTGCTGCCTGAAATGAGGTTTTTTGCGATTCCTGTTTGGAAAGCACTGAATCTTGCCTGTCTCACCAGTTTGCGAGATTCAGCCGTCGTCATTACGGGCAAAACGTGGTATCACTGCGGGTCGCAATTCGAATGCCAGACTTGCCTTGGTCCAATCCGTTCAGGCGATCAACTCGCAATGCTCACTGATTGACGTGCGGTTGTCACGGGATCGATTTGCCTGCAATACGAAATAGTTGCCGAGAGAATGCAGAGTCGCCTTTTAGAGCAGCATTCTGACTTCGCGCAACCAAATTCTGATCCTTCGCGTTGTGCCGCAACGCTGCCTTTTGGTTGTCGAGCGATATTTCCGGCCGCAATTCATCCATATGGCACAATCTCGCCAGTCATGAACTTCCAGAAAAGAGGCAGTCCGAAGACTTTCTTGGGACGGAGAGGTCATGTGACCATTTGAAAGACAACGATCGCTCCGGTATAGGGTGTGCAAACGGGTTGTTTCCGTCGTCCCCGGGGCCTCAAGGAATTCCAGTGTTATCCGTGACTGATCCTCGTGCTCAACTGCCCCATCCGAGAACCCCTGCCGCGATGAACGGATTGCAAGTCTCTGGATTGACCAAAACCTATGGCACTCAAAAGGTCGTTGACAACTTGAGCTTTCAGGTTGGTGAAGGTGAGATCTTTGGCCTGATCGGGCCCAATGGTGCCGGCAAGTCGACCACCATGATGATGATCATGGGCCTTTTGAAGGCGGATTCTGGAACCGTCAGTTTCGATGGTCAGCGCTACAACGCGTTTGATCGAAAGATGCGCCGGCAGTTTGGAATGGTCCCCCAGGAATTGGCGATTTATCCCGAACTCACCGCCATTCAGAATCTCCGCTTCTTTGGAAAGATGAACGGTGTTACCGGGCGGCGTCTGCAAGACCGCGTTGACTACGTGCTCGATCTAACGGGCCTGACTCCGAATGCGGACCACACTCCAAGTACGTTCTCTGGCGGCATGTCGCGTCGGCTGAATTTCGGCATTGCTCTTTTGCACGAACCGAGGTTCGTGGTCCTCGACGAACCGACAGTCGGAATCGATCCCCAATCCCGCTCAAACCTGCTGGATTGCGTGCGCAAGCTCAGTTGCGACGGCGTGGGAATCCTTTACGCCTCGCATTACATGGATGAAGTGGAAGCGATCTGCAGTCGGGTTGCCATCATTGACCATGGCCAGATGCTCCGGCAAGGGACCCTTGACCAGTTGCTGGATCGTTCGCGTATGGAGTTGCGCGTTACTGTCGGGCCACTTCCCAGCGATTTACTTTCCAAACTGAGAGAAGTGGCTAGCGTCAATTGTGCCTCGACGGGCGAAACGAACATTCAGATCCTTGGTGCACGTGAAGCTCAAGCGGGTGAAAGGCCTGGCCCGCTGCGTCTTGTGCTCGAGATCCTGGAAGATGCCCAGATTCCACTGCGCGCCATTGAATCCCAGATTACAAGCCTGGAAACATTGTTTTTGAGCCTGACCGGAAGGACGTTAAGAGACTAAATGCGAGCATGGGAAATCACGATTAAGGATCTGCAACTGATCCTGAAAGATCGGGGAGCACTTTACACGCTGCTCGCCCTGCCGGTGGTCTTCATCGCCATCCTGGGGGTCTCAACCGGGCAACTCATTACCACCCACGATGCGGCCAAGCTCGTCAAAGTGGGAGTAGTTGATCAGAACCAATCCGAACTCTCGGATCATGTGTTTCGAGATCTCTCCTCGATTGGTGGCTTGAAAGTCGACAAGGTTACCGACCGAGATGAAGCGATGCTGCGACTGCAGGACGGTCGCAGCAATGTGGTCGTCGTCCTGGGAAAAGATTTCGACACACGGGTTGATGACTTAGATCTTGGCGACATCTTCGACACGGAACATGGAAAACTATCACGTGGTCTGTCCGCCATGGACATGCAGGTCGAGAGCGGAACGGCATTTGTCGGCGTGGCAGATCTGGTGCAATACGTAGTGCTCTCGGCTGTTTTGCGCGTCGTGGCCCCCGAAGTCGCAAGGCGGAATCCCGTCTTGTCACGTATCATCGACCGTATGATTCAGCATCACGAAGATGAACTGGCCGCAAATGGCAACCCGGAATCGTCACGCCCCGAACCCGTCAAGCCCGGGCCCAGCATTATCTATCAGACCCTGGTTCCTGCGTTCATGGTCATGTTCGCTTTTTTCCTGGTCAACATCATGGCAAGTTCGTTCATCAACGAACGGAAGCTCGGCACATTGAGACGCTTGCAGATTTCGCAGATCAGTCCCGTTGAGCTGCTGTGGGGAAAAACACTTCCGTTCTTATTTGTGTCCGTCGCCCAAAGCCTGTTGTTGTTCCTGTCCGGGAAGCTCATGTTCGGGATGTCATGGGGAACTTATCCACTGATGCTGCTGCCGGTCATCCTGACGACTTCTATTTCCGCAACAGGTCTTGGTCTGTTACTCGCCACGATTGTTCGCACCGAGTCGCAGGTCTCTTCCTATTCGACATTCCTCGTGATTGTGCTGGCTGGGATCAGCGGATGCTATATGCCACGCGACTGGCTGCCCGAGTTAATGAAAAATGTCAGCTTGGGGACTCCGCATGCCTGGGCCCTTATCGCCTACCAGCAACTACTCACTCACGACCATCCCGACATGCGGGTGGTACTAGAATGCTGCAGCGTCATG
>CBIHQO010000346.1:0-7064 GCA_966211735.1 uncultured Schlesneria sp. | reverse complement strand
CGCGCGGCCATGCTGCTCGGCGTGCGCGACAGCGTCACGGGTTGGCCGACGAGCTGGATGTGGCGGTTCTCGTCGTTCGGCACGTGTTGCGCGATGCCGAGATGTTTGACCTGGGCGTCGTCGAACATCTGGTCGATGCGGTACTCGCCCGATGGGACCATGCTGGCAACGGCGGGCGACGATGGTTTCATCAAGCTCTGGCAATTACCCGAGACAGAGCCAGTCGACTCTTTCGAGAGCACGAATTCAGTTCGCGGGGTGGCCTTTGCCAAGGATTCACATACGTTGTTCACCTGTGGCAAAGAAGGTGGCGTGCGATGCTGGAAGATGGGCTTTAAGAAGGCCGCAATCGAGAAGACTCAGCATGGTGCTGTCCTGGCGATCGCGTTGTCACCAGACAACGAGACTGTTGCCACAGCGGGAAGCGATAAGATCGTTCGCTTGTGGAATGCTAATACCCTATCGTCCAAGCTGCTTCTGGAAGGTCACACCGGTCCGATTTACGGACTCGCCTACAGTCCTGACGGGACGCGATTGGCTTCTTCGGGATGGGACAAGACTGTCCGGATCTGGAACACAGCCAGCGGCCAACCCGTGCAAACATGGACGGCGCATTCGGGTGACGTGTGGTCAGTGGCCTATTCACCGGATGGGACTAAGTTGGCAACTGGCGGAAGCGAAGGGGCCGTGAAGATCTGGGATGCGACGACAGGTAAGCTGATCTCGACGTTCCTGGGCCATGAAAACGCCGTCCACACAGTCGCATTCAACCGCGAGGGGACAGAAGTGGCCTCGGGTGGACGAGATGGGGCGGTACGGATCTGGGCGATTAAGTAGTGGTGACGAGAGGAAAGTGACGAGGGAAGACGGTCAAACGGTGACAACAACTTTTTGATTGAAGATCCCATGGAAATTCGAGCGTTTCTTCCTGAAGACGAAGCCGCAGTGATTTCCCTTTGGGATCGCTGCGGCTTGCTTCGTGCCTGGAACGACCCGAAGAAGGATATTCAACGCAAGCTAGCCGTGCGCCCCGATCTGTTCCTGGTTGGGACGATCGATGGCAACGTGGTGGCGACCGTGATGGTCGGCTATGAAGGCCATCGAGGTTGGATCAACTACCTGGGGGTGTGCCCTGATCATCAACGGCGGGGACTTGGTCGCGAGATGATGCAGGCCGCAGAGCAGCGTCTGCGAGACTGTGGAGCCCCCAAGGTCAATCTTCAAGTGCGCACCGGCAATCAACAGGTGATCGACTTCTACAAGAGCGTTGGATTTCAGTTGGACGATGTGGTCAGCATGGGGAAGCGATTGGAAGTTGACTAAGAATAGTGACGAGATGAAAGTAACGAGTGACGAGGGAAAAAATGACGGCCTCTTTCTCGTCACTCGTTACTTTCATCTCGTCACTACCAAAAAACAAACCGCAGCCAGGTGACTGACTACGGTTCGGAAGATTCGTATTCGGCAGAGCAAAGGACTATTCGGCCTTCTTCTCTTCTGGCTTGGCTTCGGTGGCTTCCTCAGGCTTCGCGTCGGTTTTTACTTCTGGAGTCGCGTCCGGCTTTACTTCAGGAGTAGCCTCAGGAGTTCCGCCTGCTGGGGGAACTTCAACACCGCCACCGGTCGTGGAACCAACGCCTGAACCCTTTGACTTCTTTCCGGTCTTCTTCGCATCTGGCTTAACAACTGGGGGAGCAGTTCCCTCCATCTTCGGCGTTTCGCCCATCTTCTGAGTTGGCTTGGGGCTATCGCAGCCCAAACCGAACATCGAGATGCAAAACGCCATCAACACTGAACAAACCAAGGACACCTTGCTCATTGAACTCGCTACCCTTACTTCAGCCCGCCCGGCTCGCGAATCGTTCGCGTCTGGACGTTGTAGATTCTTCTCGCCGCGATGGCACATCCAAGACCCTGGAGTACCGACCCTGGCGCGACGACTTCGGCACCCACCGGCCGAAGGATGACACTATTACAGTCCTCGACCACCTGAAATTCAACCCTGGCGAGGCTTAGCGGGCTTGTTACGATGGTTTGAACTCCCCGCGAATCGATTGGTGAAACCCTGTCGATCCAACCATGATGACTCACGATAACGATCAAATGAGCAGCGGAGTCTATCCTCTGTCGGCGATTCGATTTAGAATCACAGCATGACTTCACAAGATTTGCCGATTACATCGATTCCTGCCTACGGTGCCTTACTGGGCTTGGATTACGGGACCAAGCGGCTTGGCATCGCCGTATCCAATTCTGAACAGACGATCGCCGCGCCGGTCGAAACGTGGACCGTCCGCACCCCCGAGCGGGATCTGAAACATGTGAAAGAACTGATCGATGATTACCGTGTCGTCGGGGTTGTCATTGGGCTGCCGGTCAGGCTGAGTGGTGTGGAAGGAGACAAAGCGGCCGAAGTGAGGCGCTTTGGAGATTGGCTGGCATCCGCGATCAAACGACCTGTCACCTATTGGGATGAGCGGTACTCGTCGATGGAGGCCGAGGTCTTGCTGTGGACTCAAGGGTTATCCCCCACGAAGAATAAAGAGCGAGTCGATCGCTTGGCCGCTCAGGTCATCCTGCAGAGTTATCTGGATGCACCGGATCGAAACAGTCCTCCTGCACCGCTGTAGACTGATCATGCTTCGGGAAGTCTCAATCTCCTGGCGAGGTTGGTTACGGGTGGATCACGCTCTGAAGCCATTGGAAATCCATGCCACTACTCGATCGAGAAGAGTACATCGAACAGGCGTATTTCTTCCGCACTTTTCACGAGCGGTTGGATGAGAACCTGCCATCGCAAGAAATCCTGGCGAGCATCCGCGAAGAGATCCTGACGACGACAAAGCTGCCGCTGGCCCTGGATGTACTGCGCGATGAGCTGATGCATAAGGGACGCATCTGCGAAGGGATGTCTCATCTGTCTCATTACTTCGCGCCGTTCCAGGCGTTCGTGATGAGCCAGGCTGAAGAAGACCGGTCGAAGTTCGACCAGCGGATCGCATTTCAGATCCTGGAACGAGAGGCTCGATATCGAGCCGATACCGCGTCCCCTGCAGGACTGTTTGTGTTTCAGTTCGAGTGTATCGCTCGCAACAGACTCGGCTACCAGGACGGCATGGCCGCGATTGGCACCGATCCCATGTATGACGCGGACTGGCGTGATTGGATCTCGAAAGCGCGCAGTCAACTGGGTGTCGTCGAGTTCGCCGATCTGATCTTTTACCGCTCCGAAGCCTATGTAGAGGAGCGTCGGCGAACGGCCGGTCCCGACTACGTGCCTTCCGCACCAACACTGTTTGGCCGCCAGGAAGGTCGGATCGCTCGAGCCAATCGCGGCAAAGATCCGCTCTATCTGTTTGCCGCTTTGCAGCGACAACTGGGCTACCCCGCGATCCCCCGCGCGAAGTCATCGCGCGAACTGCAATTGCCACCGCTTTTAGAACAACGATTGCAGCGACTTGAAAAGCGATTGCAGTTGCTGGAAGGGGAATCTCAAGGGAAACTCGATCTGAGCGAATTCTATGTGAATCCGCCGAAGTTCACGGATGAGGTGGAGTAGCGACCATTACTCCGGCGCGTCAGGGAGCGGGATCGCGCCCGCTGCGGGTTTGCCATGGCCTGCCTTGATATAAGCGGCTCGCTGGCGAGCGTACTCTTCCGGAGTCAGTCCATCGGCGGTGGTGGCATCCTGCGATTCAGCGAAGAACCGTTTCAGGTAGTTCACACACCAGCCACAACCCGTTCCTGCTCCACCGCATTCGCTAAGCTGGCTGGCGCGGCGTGGGCGATTTACGCGGATGAAGTTGACGATCTTCCGTTTGGAGATGTGGAAGCAGTAGCAAATGGTATCGTCGAGTTCCACAACCGGATTCCGTCAGAGAGAGGTCATCGAATCAGCAGGTCCCAGACCTCTACATCGACATTCCCGCAACTTGGCGAGGTCGAATGCGAAGGCCGTTATCTTCCACGATATACTCCCAGCCAGCAGAGTCCAGTAACACTTTCAAGACGCCGCCGACAGTCGTGTTTTCCAGATCGATCGAAATCGATCGATCGAGGTTCTTTTCTCCAAGCTCGTCGGGGGCATATCGGATTGGCGCGCCGAGTAATTCTTCGAGCAGTTCAATGATTTCGCGGCGACTCTTCGGTTGAGCGGGAGTCTCAAACGACTTCAGGCGTTGACCTAACATCGCTTCGAGATCGAGTTTTACCACGACCGGCGCGGGTTTTGGTTTGATCTCGGGTGTTACTTCCGGAGTGACAATCGGCGTGATCGGTACTTCGACCAATGGCTCAACCGCAACGGGTGTCTGAGTGGATGGAGTCTCTGTTTCAGTTGACGGGTCGGGAGGCTTCACCGGCTCCTTTTGTGCTGTTGGCACCTTATCGGGGCCTTCGATTGGTGTTTCCGCTACCGGTTCGTCAGGCTTTTGAACTTCGGTGGGCTCGGGGGCCTGTGCGACCAGATCCTTGACTGGCTTCCGGAATCGCACATTGGGACGCAGCATCATGATCGCGATGAAGGCGGTCATGCCAATGCCCAACGCCCAGGCCAAAGCTAAAGGTGACTGCATCACCCCAGCCAGTTTGCTACTGAGTGTCGGCCCGGATTTCTTGACGATTGGTTGATTGAGTGGTGGCTTCTTCTGGGGCTTCTCGACCTGGGGATGCTCGGCGATCAGTTCACGTTCACCATCCAGCCGAATTACGAGCTTCGCCTGACAGTCTGGGCACTCAATTTCTCGACCAATAAATGATCGATCGCGGATCCGCAGGATCGTACCGCAGTCAGGGCAGGAACATTGGCCGGGGGACATGGCGAGTCACTTAATACAAGGGAAGACCGCAAAGTCTGCCCGCAATTTCTAGCTGGAGAGAGACCCTACTTCTGGAAGACATCATAGATTGGTAACTTCTGCTGATCTGCGAAAGCCTTTGTCGTGACGAGGATCAGTTTCTTTTCCTCGTTAACGCTGATCACCATCGTCTGACCGGGCTTTTGAGGATCTTGATAGTTTTTAAGAATCTTGGCGATCGCTTCTTGAGCGGTCATCTTGTCGCCCGAAAAATTCTGCGGCATGTTCTTTGTAAATCCGCCTGCCTTCAACGCATCGCCATCGATGTCGATGGTAGTTTTCATTTCACCAGCGATGAACGACACTGCGTCCTGCAATGGCGTGCGGCGGAAGTCGATATCCATTTTCATTTTTATGCGGTCGGCAATCAACTCGGGCACTTTGCCTTCATCCGCAGATGGTTTCTTGATTCGTTCCTTGGTGAAGTCGGTTCGAGTCGATTCGTCCCAGGCAAGCAACGTCCCTAACGCCAGGTTTGGAGCACCTCGTTCGGGTAACGCGGTGATGACTTGGACATGACGCGGGCCATGTTTGAAGTTTGAGGCCATCGCGAACGCTTCACTCATTTTCGGCAGTCGCCCGATGACCTTGCGCTTCCCCACTTCGGGCGGGTTCATCATCCGCACGGTGTCGAGCAATTCGTGTGGCAGCTTCTTCAGCTTGGCCTGTGCTTCCCGGTCCAGCGTGCTGGATGTGACCCCTGTCACGTTACGCAGGATGAGGTCCGAGTAGAAAACCTGCTCGCCAAGGTGAAAACTCCACGAAGCCGATTCCACTTCGTCACCCAGCCAGTCGCAGGTTTGCAGAATCAATGGCTTCAGGCTTTCGGGGAACCACCAAGGCGAATGCAAGCGGACTGTTCGCGGGACGAAGATGAGCGTCAGGTGTCGTTCGCGATCCGTCATGGACAGCAATTCGTCGATCCCGTCAGCCGCGGGATTTCGACCGGCCACGGCATCAACCATTTCGCGAGCTTGAGTACTGGGGCACATTGCCAGCGTCTTTTGATCGGCAATCAAGTAGGCTCGTTCCCCAGAGACGTAGACCGGGTAGTCGTAGTCATCAACGCGCTGTCCGACGAATTCGAGCAACTGGCTCTTCTTGGCTTCCGTCACGAGGTGAACCACGGCAGCCACATCGGGCAGCGACCCTTGGGAACCCGGGATCAGACAGATCTGCGCCTCTTCGATTTGATCGGGCTTCAGCTTGAACCACTCTTCAAATTTCGCTTCCAGCAGCTTCGCGAGTGGCGGCAGGCAATACCGCAGTTCTTCACCCAGACTTTCCTTTTCCCATAGCTCGGCAGGGCGAATATTCAGGACAACCTGAGTCCCAAACGGAATGTATTGCAGTTCAATCTTGGATCCCTTGGTGGGATTGCCCTTGGCGAAGAATGGATTATCAACAGGTGTGTCTTTCGCAGTCGACATCGGGACGACAGCGGCAGCAGCAGGATCTGATGGGCGTTCTGCGACTTGTCCAGCACCCGCGTCGGGCTTCTGCGGAACGCTGCTGAGGGCGACGTAGGCCACACCTCCAATAGCCAGAGCGATGGCGACCCCAACTGCCCTGCCCACCATTTGCCGCTGGGCGTTCTTTTTCTTCATCTTCCTGAGTCGCGCGGCGGTCCCCTCGTCGGAACCGAGTTCCGGGATCAGCGGAGCGATCGCGATTGGCGCAGGCGCAATGGGGGCGGGTTGAGGACGAGCGGGTGCTGGTCGCGAAGCCGCAACGGTGGCATGATTCTCGGGAATCCACTTGCCGACGCCGGCTGGTTCGGGCTCCGCCAATTCCAACTGCACTTCCGCGGGCTCTTCGAGTACAAACGAATGGCTACACTTGGGGCACTTCCCCCGCCGGCCGAGCAACTTGCGATCGGGCAGTTTGAGTTCGCGGCCACACTGCGGACAGGGTATTCGAATTTCCATGATCGGACCTGATTAAGGAACCGGGATCGGCACAGTAATGACTTGCCAATGTCGGTTAGAGTTCCTGCATTCTCATCGCAATTCGACGAGGTTCGCCCGTCTTGTGACAGCCCAGAGCCGCGGATGCTGGCGGCATCCACCACGAAGGGACATTGAGCCTGCTCACAAGCCTCATCCTGAATAGCTGATAATATGTTAGGGCGTCCCGACTGTGTTTGCCAACCCCCGGCCTTCGGGGAGCCGAGCCGCCGTCGGACGAGCAGAATTTATGATCCGACTC
>CBIHQO010000345.1:0-7064 GCA_966211735.1 uncultured Schlesneria sp. | reverse complement strand
CCATTTACCCGACTTCCACCTTCCGGTGGGACGACCTGAAGAGCCATCGCGGCTTCGATTACACTCGCAGCGGCAACCCGACTCGCAAAGCGCTCGAAGAAAACCTGGCGGCCCTCGAAGGGGGCATCGATTGCCGAGCCACGTGTACCGGCATGTCCGCCATCGCCGCGACGATGCACATGTTTCAGCCCGGCGATCACATCATCGCTGGCCATGACATTTATGGCGGCACTTACCGCCTGTTCGACGCCGTCTTCCGCAAGATGGGGATTGAATTCTCATTCGTCAGGATGGGTGACCCCGAAAACGTCCGCAAGGCGATGAAGGCCAACACCAAGTGTGTCTGGCTCGAAACACCCAGCAATCCGTTGCTGAACATCGTCGATATCGCCGCGATCTGCGAAGTCGCTCGCAAGGGTGGCGCGATCAGCATCGCCGACAACACATTCCTGTCACCGTATCTGCAACGGCCATTTGAGCACGGTTGTGACATCGTCGTGCATTCGACGACGAAGTACCTGAACGGCCACTCCGACGTGGTGGGCGGCTGCGTGATCACGCGTCACAAGGAACATGCCGAACGAGTCAGCTACATCGTGAACGCGCTAGGCCTCGGCTGCTCGCCATTCGACGCCTGGCTGGTGCTGCGAGGAGTCAAGACGCTGGGCCCTCGAATGGAAGCTCATCAACGCGGCGCCATGGCCGTCGCCGAGTTCCTGGATTCGCATCCTCAAGTCGAACACGTTTACTACCCTGGCTTGAAAGACCATCCTCAGCACGAGTTGGCCAAGCGTCAGCAATCCGGCTTTGGTGCAATGCTCAGCTTCGACCTGAAGGGAGGACTGCCAGCCGTCGAAAAGGCGCTGTCCAAAATGAAGATGTTCCAACTCGCCGAATCACTAGGCGGGGTTGAATCGCTGATCGAATATCCAGACTCGATGAGCCACGCGTCCATGAGCGAGCCCGCACGACGCGAAGCTGGAATCTCTGAAAAGACGTTGCGAGTCTCCGTCGGGATCGAACATCCAGACGACCTGATCGCCGATTTGAAGCAGGCTTTGGCCGAGTAGCCAATCAAATTGTTGGCACCTCAGACGCCTCCGATTTCCTCGGGGGCGTCTGCGTTGGTAGACCAGCGAATCGCGCCGAGAATCAAAGACTCATTCGGGACGCCTACGGCCCGTACCAAGGATCGTAGTCCATCATCATCGCGGGTTGCGACTGACAGCAGCAGTTGCCAGCGGGCTTCGCCGGGCTTGGTGCTGGCCCCGAGCGTTTTGGGATTGTGATCGGGACTGGCGGCGTCTTACGAGGTTCAGTCCTGGCGATCGGCGCTGATGCCGGTTTGGCGACGACATCGACCACGGTTTTCTGCTTTGCCTCAGTCGGTTCCGCGGCGGTGACTTCGATTCGACAAACGGCCTTGCCAGCGGAATCGGCGACGACTCGCAAGATCGCCTTCTGGGTGCCATTCACGGCCAGGCTTCGAATGGTGTATTCGACTTCTGTCCCCTGACGATGCTTCAATTGTTCTGGCAGATGAGCTCGCACGCACACGTCGTGCAACGGCACATCGCCCGTGTTGCGGACGGTGATACCGATCTCAACCAAGTCATCGACGATCGCCTTCGGCTCGTTGTGAACATCCAGCGAAACCTCAGGGCGAGTCTCCGGGATCGGGACCGGTTCAGGCTCTGCGACGGGTTCCGGTTCCGGCTCGAACGTCGGCTCGGGTTCGCGAACGGGAATCTCTTCCGGCATCACGCTGGGCATCGGTTGCTCGATTTCAGGAGCGACGATTTCGGTCGTCGCACCGACGAGCGTATGCACGGTAACAAAAGCGGAATGACGTCGTACGCCTTCGGAATCGGGTCGCCAGACCAGTTCCAATCGCTGATGCTGACCCGCTTCCAGATGTTCGATGCTTCGTTCCAGCGAGTTGTCCAGTTGATGGACTCGAGCTGGTGGGATGGCATCGGTGACAGTACTCAACTGAGCCAGTGGCTCGCGTACTGTAACGATCGGGATTTCTCGCAAGCCGTCATTGTGTACGATCACGGACGATTGAGTGACTCGGCCGGTCACGGTCGAGTCCGGTCCCTTCAGTTCCAGTCGCAAAGCCACTTCCGCAAACGAAGGTGCTGTGTTCGCATGCAGAGCCCGCTCAAGATCGATATTCGGCGGCTGGCTATCAAACTCGTTGGCGATCCGATCGGCATACGCTTCCGACGGCCGCTGAGGCTCGCCGTGGTTTGTCGCGCGGGTCCACGGTGATGAATCGGCGTCGAATGGAGATCGATGCTTCTGCGGAAATGCCGGAAATTCGCTATGAGCCGTCACCGACGCCAGTCGCGATCGCGCGGGGAATTCCCCCGTCGCCGGCAGGAACTCACGCAGCATCGACATCTGAAACGACAGATCCGGATGCTCAGTCACCGCGGGCAGTTCATCCCACTCTGGTTCAGGCACGGGAATGATGCGTCGAGTCGGTCGGGGCATTGGCAGGCTGTCGCATTCGGCCGCGAAGGACCATTCAGCCTGGACCAGCAACCTGGATTCGCGCGATCGATAGTTTGCGACGGGTCGCACGGGATTGTCAGCCCCGACTTCACGAACATACTGGCCATAAACCAACCGCTTCGGCTCTTCGGCAACTTTGGGCCGCCCCAAATCCAGTTGGACTTCGGTTTCGGGTAGGACGACCTGAGCGAACGATTCTTGCGGTTCATAACGGGGGACAGGTCTTCGCGAGTTCGGACGCCTTGGAGCGGCCGAAGGAGCGAAGTCATCCAGCATGCTGCTATCAATCTGGGGATTCGTATGGCGGCGCGGGGGGCGATGCTCGACGAAGAAGTGAGCCAAACGCCACTTATCCTGAGCAGCCCAATCGCCGGCTTCTTCGAGCGTTTCTCGCGTCGCCGGGGCGAGCTTCTGACTGCGATTCACCAATTGCTTCAGCGTGGGATCATGCGTGGCGACGAATGTCGAGAACAACAGACCCGTCAACAGGAAGGCGACCGTCCCCATCAGAGTCACGAGATACCAAGCGGGCGAGCGGGTAAAGCCGATCCAAATTCGAGCGGCCGTGGCATCGATCCACGTCAACGTTCGAACGATCTCCGTCCCCAGTTCCCGGAACGGAAATGGAAGCTCGCGCAATATCAGTGCCCAGAGCCGTGACCGCACGGTGCCGCCTTCCCATGGCTGGCTGACAGCGGTTTGCCGTCAGCGTCGATTCCATCCAATAACCGCTGTGCCTTGGCAGGAAGAATCCATGCCAAGCAGGGCCATTTCTCAATCACTTGTAATAGTAACAAAAATCCCGGATTGAGGGAAAGACCGTTTCCCAGCAAACTGGTTTTACCTATTGGCGATTTTCGATGGGCCCGTCGTACCAGCGGCTGAGAATCGTCGAACTGGCCAGGTTGATCAGCGCGAAACAGGTCACTCCGAACAGCGTCGATGTAAAGACCGCCGCAAACAGCCGATCGAGTTGCGCATTCGAATTGGTCGCTTCGATCAGGTAGCCCAGCCCATAGTGAGTGGTGCTTTGGCCGACGAAGAACTCGCCGACGATCGATCCGACCACCGCCAATCCGCTCGACGTTCTCGCCCCTGCACAAATCGCCGGGACGGCACTGGGGAACCGCAGCTTGAACAGGATCTGCCAGCGCGACGCATTATTCAGCCGAAACAGATCGAACAGATCGGGGTCGATATCCAGCAGCCCTTGAGTCGCATTCGTCAGGATGGGGAACAACCCCAGGATCCCGGCCACCAGCACAACGCTCTGAAATCCGTTGCCGTACCAACGCACAATCAAGGGAGCAATGGCGACGATCGGAACCGTCTGCAGGAAGACGAAATAGGGATAGCCCGCGCTGCGTAACATTTTGGATTGCGAGAACAAAAACGCGATGATCGTTCCCAGGATCAAGCTCCCCACGAACCCGCACAACGCAGCGGAACCGGTGTACAGCACCGCTCGCTGCAGCAAAGCCGCGTCCGACCAGAACGCCGTGCCAACCTGCCAAGGCGACGGCAGGATGTACCGCTTGATTCCATAGAACTGCACGCAGAAATGCCAGACTGCGACGATAATCGCGAACAGAACGAGCGGCGGGACGGTGGCCTGCAGCACCGAGCGAACGGAAGGTTGCCTCATCGCGAGACCTCCCGAAGTTGTCGGCTCAACTCGCCGCACAGTCGCGCGAATTCGGGTTCAGCTCGCAGACTCGGTTCGCGCGGATAATCGAAGGGGACGCGAATTTCCGCGACGATCCGTCCAGGTCGAGCCCCCATCACTAGCACTCGTTGAGCCAGAAACACTGCCTCGGCGACATTGTGGGTCACAAAGAGTCCAGTCCAGCCGCGATCGCGCCAGATTCGCACAAGTTCTTCGTTCAATTGCTGACGCAGCACATCATCAAGAGCCGCGAACGGCTCATCGAGCAGCAGCAGATCGGGATGCGTCACCAATGCCCGTGCCAGCGACACGCGCATCCGCATCCCTCCCGACAGATTTCGCGGCCGTTTGCGAGCATCATCTGCGGTGAGTCCCACCAACGACAGGATCTCATTGGCCGCGCGAGTCTGTTCAACCTGCGGCATTCCACGAAGTTCGAGTGGCAAAGCGATATTGGCCGATACGGTTCGCCACGGTAGCAAGTTCGGCTCTTGGAAAACAAACGCCACTCGTTGCGACGAACGCCGCGCGGTGACCGGATCCTGACCGGCCACCGTCAGCGATCCCGACGTCTGCGTAATCAGCCCGGCGACCAGTCTCAGCAGTGTTGATTTTCCACAGCCAGAAGGTCCCAGCAGAGCGACAAATTCACCTCGCCCGACATCGCAGTTGATGTCGCTTAGCACAAGTCGCGAAGGTCCGTAGGACATCGATAAGTTCTGAACGGCAATCAGCGGTGGCTCGGTCGTCGAGTCGGTTGCCATTCAGGAACTCTACGGAAGAGGCAGGAAGCAGGGGGAATCAATGGTCATCCGCACGGTAGCCATTGCTAGTTCATCGCGCGACGTAACGCAACATGCATAATGGAATCGAGAATCGCAACCGACATCACTGGATTCATTCTGTTTCTTGTTTCCATTTTCTGACAGGCGCGGTACATCACTTGAAGAATAATCCTTCGACGGAGGGGACTATGAGAGCCGCGAATTGGAATCGGCTGGCGATTCTGGCATTCGTCCTGATCGCGAGCCTGCCGTGCGACCGCGCGTTGGCCAGCGACGAAGATGATGCCACGCCATCGATCGTGCTCGACAAGCAGTCTCCAAGTCACCTCGCTGCTGTCACCTGGTCACTATTCGAGACGATCGACCAACATCACATTTCGCCACCGTCTCGCGAAACGCTGATGACCGCGGTCGCGAGGGCCGCCGATCCAGGTGATCCGAAGCATGTTCAGATTGCGGCAGCCAAGCTCTGTGCCTGCCAGTCGCAAGCCGAGTTTACCTCCGTTTTTGTTGATCTGTGGCAACTGCCAGATGGCAACGTTCGCCCGACGGACGGCTTTCTCAGAGAACTCACCGCTTTAATGGCATCGCGCGTCTTCGTGACTCCCGCCGCAGAGTACGCCGTTCAAGAACAATTGCAGAACAACCGTTATGTCGGCCTGGGCGTCACAGTTGGCAATCTAAACGGACCTCACCTTTCGTTTAACAGCATTCTTCCTGGTGGAGCCGCAGATCGAAGCGGGCTGGTGAAGGATGAGGTCATCTTGGCAGTGGATGGCCACGACACGGCAAACATTCCTCCCGGAGAAGTAATTTCAAAGTGGCTTCGAGGTCCCAAAGGAACTCAGGTGATTTTGAAACTGGGCCCCAGGGAAGGCGTGGCTGCTCGCGAAGTCACGCTGACCCGCAGCGTTGTCAGAATCGACTCCGTTCACGGTCGAAATGGCTCTTCAGTCAGCCAGGGCAACTTCCGAGACCAGCCTTCTGTCCCGATTGGGTATCTAGAGGTCGGCATCAAAGGGAGCACACTGCAGGAATTACGCGACGCAGAAGTTCGGCTGCGGGCCGACGGGATTCGCGTCTTGATTCTCGACGTCCGAATCGGTGATTCCTCAAACGTATTTCATCATGCACGGCTGGTTGCCGATGGATTGTTGGACGGCGGAACGATGTGGTCCTGGCAAGACCGAAGCGAAGAATGTCATGTGGAAGTCGCCGATCGCGAATGCTTGTTCCGAGGCATGCCGCTGGTCATCATGCTCAACCGGCGGACCGGTTCGCTGCATACGGCCGTGGCCGCAGCACTTCAAGATGCTGGCCGAGCAACCATCGTGGGCGAAACGCCTGAAGAAGCCGTCGCCGTCCTCAATTCCTATCCCTTCGCAAATGGCGAATATTATACGACACTATCGAGCGCCAAGTTGATCCGTGGTCGTGCCGATCGGTCATGGCCATTGATTCCGGATCATTCAACCGAAGAGATGGCCGCCAAAGCGATTTTGAAGGCAGCGATGGACAAAATGGCCAGAACCAGCCCGCGACCCGCTCTGCCTTCCGTACCACACCTGTTCTACATTCAACGCGGAGTCGATTCAGGTTCGTCATCGGTGTCGGCACTCTTCCCGGCGAATCTGCAAGAGATTGAGATCCTCGCCAGGCTCGGTGTACGTGGATTCACGAATGTCGTGCCCGGTGGCAGTAATCAAAGTCGATCAATTGAAGAAGAGACCGCTGCCAAAGTCGCGATGCAACTTCTCCAGAAGCTGTATCAGCGGGATGCTGAAATCAAGAGCGGCACTACTGAATGAATCCGTGGCAACGAGTGCTGAAGGATGTTTGAGGATTGAGGCTCCCTATGAAACTCGCTGGCCGTCTCCTGCTGATCTTGGCCGTGACTTCCGTTTGCAAACTCGCGATCGCAGAAGATGTCGCTCTGTTCCGACAACCTGTCGCGATCGTTGTTATTGATGACGACCGCATCGTTACGGCCAACCAGCGCAGTGGGTCATTGACACTGATCGGCCAAAGTCGGAAAGACGTCATCGCAGAGTTTTCCATCGGGCAAAGTCTGTCAGATGTCGTTCAAGTCCCGG
>CBIHQO010000344.1:0-7065 GCA_966211735.1 uncultured Schlesneria sp. | reverse complement strand
TGCTTGGTTTCAATCATCTCATCGGTGACTTGAGTGTCATTGATCACTGGCACACGGGCGCGCATCCACTTGTCGAATTCGCCTTCAAAACGAGACAGCGTCCACTTGGCCCAGTCGTTTTGAGCCGTCGACCACGGAACCCCGGTCGGGCGAACACACACAAAGGGCGACATGAACGCGTCGTCGATCGGTCCTTGAAGGTTGTGTCGTTTTCGTGGTTCGTCACCAGCGGTGTCGCGAGACGCATACTTATGCGACTGGTTGTAGTCCCAACCGACCCAGCCCCCCTCACGCTTCTCGAAATAAACACCGGGCAACAGGCCGCCCGCTGCCGAACCGAGCGGCATGGGCTTGCCGCCATCAATCACAATGTTGGCTGCCACATCCCGCATGATCTGCAGGACTGACGTGTTCTGGGTTGTCACGTTCAGCGTGTCGCTCGCCGGATCGACTTCTGCTTCGATGATGCTCGCTTCGTAGGGCTTGATCTGTTCTTCGACAATCAGCCAATCGGTGCTGTTGTACTTCAGGGTGTAGGTGATGAATTTGATCTTCGATGGTGCTGGATACTGTGGACGCCCCTGTGCCGAGTGTTCGGCATGGAACTTCATGAACTCGGCCAGGCTGTCGGGATGCCATTTGTGTTCGGTCTTCGGGCCGATCAGTCGTGGGATTGGGACCCCCAGTTTTTCGCCGAGTTCATGCATCGTCTTGGACGCAAAAATCTGTTTGTCCAGTTCGCCGCCATAGCCGATGGTGGGGACATCGAACGCATTCAATGCGTAGTCTTGAGCGTCGTAGATTCGCACCAGTTGTTGATGCAGCGGTGATAGCGGCTGTTTTAGACCGAGATGGTGGACCGTGTCACAGAATCCGGCACCAGCTCCGACGGAACACCACTGCGATGGGTAGTGCAGGCCTAAATGCCAAGCTCCGGCACCCCCCATTGAGAATCCGCGCAAGGTGACTCGGCGGTCGTCAATTCGAAACAGGCGCTTCGTCGCGGCCATTGCTTCGAAGACATCTTTCTCGCCCGCCCAACGATAGGCGTTGTTCGTGCGTCCGAAGACATCCAACTGAATATAGCTGTTGTCCCCCTTCGGATGCTTTCCCTCATGCGAGTGGATAAAGCTGACTTCGTTCAGCGTGTCTCCACGTCCATGCAACTCCACGTGCAGCGGCCAGCGTTTTGGAGCTTTGGGGTCGTAGTCAGGTGGAATCCGGACAGCGAATGGTTGGACCGAGCCATCGATCTCGGAGTAGTACCCCAGTATTGTCGCCCCGTCCCGGCCGAGCCAAGGTTGCTTTGATTCGGCGAGTTCCTTCGCGCGTTGCAGACCTGTGTCGAGGAGTTCGACAGTCCACTTGGCGTAATCCGGCTTGTAGAACTCATTGTGCCGGACGATCCAATCGGCCGCCTTGGCGAAGACTTCGACATCCGCGACGGGGCGAACATCCTCGCGACCTGCTTTCAACTTATCGACGGCCTCGTGCAGCTCCGTCAGCTTCGTCGAGATTGGCGCCGCGGAGTCACCTGGTGGCTGAGCCTGAGCACACACTGCCAAGTTCGCGTAGACCCCCAGATATCCGCAGAGAAATACAAACCGCCTCATGCGTGCAACTTTCTGATGAGCGAACAGATCGAAGCGAGTTCAGACACGGATTAAGGAGCCGGGGCAATTGGGGCGGGCGCTACGGGAGCCGTTTCGTTGCCGATAAACCCGCAGGTTTTGTGAGTCCCGTCGCAAAACGGCTTCTTCTGCGAATGGCCGCAGCGGCAGAGGGCGATATTGGCTTTGCCTGTCAAATCGTATTTGTTGCCGAGGTGATCGGTCAGGGTGACCGGGCCTGTGACCAGAATCGAACCGTTCTCGCGAACTTTAATAACCACTTCACTCATTGTTGTTTTCCTTGAACTCGAGACTTCCAGTCGAATGCCAGATCGAGCGCCGGGGCGGAATGTGTCAGAGCTCCGACGCTGATGCGCTCGACGCCAGTCTGTGCAATTGCGGTCACAGTTGCGAGGGTCACACCGCCGGACGCTTCCAACAATATCTTGGGTGCCAATTGATCTCGGACCGAGACAGACTCGCGCAAGGACTCCAGATCCATGTTGTCAAGGAGGATGATATCGGGATGGCCCTGGATCGCATCCTTCAGTTGCTCAATCGAGTCGACTTCCACTTCGATTGAGACGCCCGGCGGAACACATTGGCGTGCGGTTTCCACGGCGGCCGCAATAGTCGATGCTTCGGACCAGGCGGCAATGTGATTGTCTTTGATCAGGACGCCGTCATACAAACCCATGCGATGATTGGTGCCTCCACCACAGCGAACGGCGTATTTTTCGAGGAGGCGCCAACCAGGGAAGGTCTTCCGCGTGTCAAGAATTCTGGCTCGCGTTCCCTGGATGGCATCGACGAATTGCCGGGTGACAGTCGCAACGCCACTGAGGTGCGTCATAAAATTGAGCATTGTTCGCTCACCCGTGAGTAGCGACCTGAGCGGTCCCATTACCGTGGCGACGACCGTACCCCGCGAAACCAAATCCCCATCGCGTCGGTTGGATTCCCACGTGACGGACGGATCCAGATGGGCGAAAGCCATTTGTCCGACTGGCGAACCCGACAGAATTCCTGCCGAGCGAGCTACCACTTGAACGACCGCCCGTTCGTCGGGGCGAATTAACGCCGCGCAGGTCAAATCACCTTGGGAATCCAGATCCTCGGCGAACGCAAGTTCAATCAGCGTCTGGGCTGCAGTGCGTTCTGGGGCCAGGAACGTGTCCTCGATCATGGGGCTATCTTCATCACGAAAGTGCGCTTGAACATCGGGAAGCAATGGGGCGATGATGCCTCAAATACGGCATCCTTCGCAACTCAGTCGAACGCCAGACAACGGGGAGCCTACAGAACATTACTTTCTCGTTATCTTGGTGTCTGGGGGCTGCCCGCGAGTCGATGTCGGGGAGTTGCAACAGTGCGACTGACTGGTTTCGCTGCAGGGGTTTTGTTATCTCTTTTGTGCTTACGTCTGTTCCCGTGAAGGGTTCTGGCGGATTCTACACGTCGGTGATGATTAATATTCCTGAGTTTTTATTCCTGCGAAGCGGACCTTTCAGTCCTGAGATTGGCCGACGTCGGTCGTTTCAGAAGTGATGGAGAGAAATAACGATGTTGGAACTGCGCGATAATTTTCAGGCTTTGTTTCTGGCGAGTTGGAATCTCATTATCACGCTGTTAGGGATGGTGGTTCCTTGGACGCCGTTGATTGCCTGGGTCGCGTTCTGGCTACTGGCCGTGAATTGGGTCAAATTGCGTGAAGTGATGATCGTGGGTGGGTGGATTGGTGTGGTCTTGATTGGGGTGATGATGGTGCTGGTGTGGGGTGTGATCGCACCACCTCTGGATGGAACTCATCATCTTTTCGGGTTGAATGTCACCAATTTCGTGGGCAAGACGGTCTATGTGACAGCGCTGTTCACGATCATGTTTCTGTGTGGGTCGGTGCAGTTGTCGGGTGCGTGTGGAAAGCTGGCTCAGTTTCCTGAAGAGGTTGCAGACGACGGCCACGGTGGCGCGCATGGCGGCCATGACGATCACGGACATGGACACGATGATCATGGGCATGCGGATGCACATGCAGCTGTGGGACATTGATTCCGCACTAAGCCTGTCGAGTCCGGCCTGATTCGCCGGGCCCTGAATCCCACAAATGCCCGTCCGTTCGTTCGGCGGTTGCACAGCAGAAGGTTGGCCGCTGGATGTTTGAGAAGCTCGGCGAATTGATTGTCCGTGCCTGGCCGGGAATTCTACTCGCCTGGTTCAGCGTGTTGATCGTGACGGCGGTCATCGCCCCGCCATTAGATGATGTGGCAGAGACCGAAGAGTTTGCATTTCTGCCCTCCAGCACGCCCAGCCACGTTGCTGAAAAGCTGTTTGGCGAGGCGTTTCCGAAGAAACTGGTCCCCAGTCGCGTCGTCATTGTGGTTCGACGGGATCAAGAGAGTGGCCTGCAGGAACGCGACTGGAAGTGGATTGACAATCATCAGGAGGTTGACGCCTCCAAGGATCGCAATACTGAGCTACGACAGCGTTTACTGGAGATTGCCGAGAAACAGGGCGGGTTGGCTCAAGGGGACGAACTTGCTGACAACGTCGGTGCCGTCAGCAACAAAGGGGGCTCGCCCATCTCAGCGATTCGGACCTATCAGGATCCGACTCTGGGCCGCCTGCTGAAGAGCAAAGATGGCAAAGCCACGTTGGTTCTGGTCGAATTGACGACCGATTTCCTCGATTCTCATAACCAACCGACGGTGAAGGCGATTGAAGAGCTGTTCACCGATCCGGAGTTCCGCCAGCACATCCCGGCCGGTTTGGACCTGTCTCTCAGTGGTGAAGCCACTGTCGGTCGCGACATGCAGGTGGCGGCCAAGAATAGCGCCAAGGCCACGGAAACGCTGACCGTGGTGTTGGTTGTGATCCTGCTGATCGGGATTTATCGGGCTCCGCTGCTGGCGTTAATTCCATTGATGACGGTCTTCGTCTCGGTGAAGCTGACGATGTCGCTGCTGATCCTGATGGCCGAACGACACTGGGTGACGCTGTTTACCGGAGTCGAATCGTATGTCACCGTGCTGCTGTACGGGGCGGGGGTCGACTACTGTCTGTTCTTGATTGCACGCTATAAGGAGGAACTGGACGGCGGCGTCAGTATTAGCGAAGGCGTCTCGAACTCGATCGCGAAGGTCGGGGCGGCCATTGCCGCCAGTGCTGGCACGGTCATCTGCGGTATCGGAATGATGATGTTTGCCGAGTTTGGCAAGTTCCGTCAGGCCGGGTTTGCAATCTCGTTCGGTCTGGTGATCGTGCTGTTGGCGTCGCTAACGTTCACTCCTGCGTTCCTTCGGCTGGTTGGTCGCTGGGCTTTCTATCCGCAAATGAGAACCGAACGAGTCAACACCTCTGGAGGTTGGCTGCCGACAGTCAGTCTGGCGTCGAAGTTGGGTGATGTTCGGTGGATGCAGAACATCTGGGACTCGATTGGGAGATTGTTGATTACTCGGCCGATGACTCTCTGGCTGCTCAGTCTTGGTCTGATGATGCCGTTCGCCGTGGTCGGTGTCATGTTCTACACCCATCTTAGCTACGGGCTGTTGTCCGATTTGCCGTCGAATTCTGCCAGCTTGGCGGGAACTCGTGCCGTTCAGGACCACTTCCCAGCCGGTGCAACTGGTCCGATCACGGTGCTGCTGAAGAATGACAAGATCGATTTCTCTCAGGGCGACGATGCCAATCCTGGTGGGCTAACGCTCATTCGAGATCTCTCCAAATCGTTGTACGACCGTCGCGATGAGTTGCAGTTGGCGGATGTGCGGAGCGTTTCAAATCCTTACGGCGGTGAAGAATCGATCGACGACATCATCAATGGTTTGTCACCGCTACGACGGAAGAGAACTCGCGATTTGATCATCGAGCATTACGTCAGCCGGCAGGTTGCAGATCATGTGACTCGACTCGAAATCACGACCGCGCTGGACCCGTTTTCTCGCGACAGCATGAAGCATCTGTCGTTTATCCAGAATGAAATTGGGACTCTGCTGCAGAAGTTCGGCGGGGCTGGAACAGAAATTCTGATTACGGGCTCGACCGCAAGCATCCGCGATCTGAAAACGGTGACCGATGGCGATCAGATTCGAATCGACGTGCTGGTCGTTTCGAGTGTGTTTCTAATCCTGGTCCTGCTGCTGAGAAGGCCGGCGATCTGCCTGTACCTGATCATCACGGTACTCTTCAGCTATCTGGTCGCACTTGGGGCTACCTATCTGGCGTACTGGGCTTTCGATCCGACCAATTTCGCGGGGCTGGATTGGAAGGTCCCGATGTTCCTGTTCACGATCCTGAGTGCAGTCGGCGAAGACTACAATATTTTCTTGATGACACGCATAGAAGAAGAGCAGAAGCTGTACGGTCCGGTGCAAGGCGTGATCCATGCGCTGCAAAAGACCGGGCGGATCATCTCCAGTTGCGGGATCATTATGGCCGGAACATTTTGTTCACTGGCTGCGGGTTCACTTCGCGGAATGTGTCAACTCGGGTTTGCACTGGCGTTCGGTGTGCTCCTTGATACGTTCGTCGTCCGTCCGATCCTGGTGCCGGCTTACCTGGTGTTATTGAACAGCGGGCGTTTTGGGTGGTTAGGGCCGTGGCTCGGAGCCATGCCACCAGAGCCGGCAGATCCCGAGCCCGCACCGGCCGCAAGCTAACACGAACTCAATTGCCGCATCGTTTCATTTTGATGGGTTCTCGTCGATGTCGACCGATCGCCATGCTTCCCGCCGGTCAAAACTAATCCAGTTGACTCGTAAATCTGGCGTCAGCGCGATGCTGATTACGAATCCGAGAAACGTCACTTACCTGACAGGCTTTACAGGCGAAGACTCATACCTGCTGATCGGTCCGGGCCAGCTTCGAATCATCAGCGATAGCCGATTTGAAACTCAATTAAAGGACGAGTGCCCCGATATTCCTGCCGAAATCCGGACCGCCCGGGCGTTGATGCCAGATTTCCTGGCGAACTTATTGCCGAAGCTGTCGCTGGGATCGATCGGCGTCGAGAGTACATCGTTAGTCGCCAGCGTCCGTGATCAGTTGGTCGAGAAGCTGAAGCCGGTCGAGGTCGTTTCACAACCTGGAATGGCTGAAGAACTTCGGATGATTAAAGATCCCGATGAGATCGCCGAGTTGCGGGTCGCCGTGCGGCAGGCCGAGCGCGGGTTCGACATCATGCGGTCGTTGATCGTACCCAGCCAGACCGAGCGGGAGGCAGCACATGAACTGGAGCATGGAATGCGCCGCTTCGGTGCACTTCGCGCTGCCTTCGAGCCGATTATAGCCGTGGGTGATCGAGCGGCGCTCCCTCACTACCGTGCCGGCTTGCGTCGTTTTGAGGAGGCTGGTTTCACGCTGGTTGACTGGGGCGCGGTCAGCGGCAGGGGGTATCACAGTGACTTGACGAGGGTTCTGGTCACAAGTAAGCTCCCGCCGAAACTACACCACGTGTACG
>CBIHQO010000343.1:0-7071 GCA_966211735.1 uncultured Schlesneria sp. | reverse complement strand
CGAGCGAATTGAATCCCTCCGTTCTTCAAATCGCTCGCACCTGAAACACTGCGAGGACAAGATTGGCGTTGGGATCGCTCGGACGTGCGTGACACGTCCCTGACGCTTTGGCGGAGGGTCTGGTCGTCGAGCGTTTCATCGACGACCACCGAGGACTTAGTGCTGGCGAGACACTCGCGCGGCAGGCAGGATTGCTACTTCTGCTTGTAAACTCGCAGCGAAGCTAATTCGAATTGAGCGCTGCCGGTGGTGCTTTTGAGTTCGGCGACGAGTTCGACCTCTTGCAGGTCCTGGGTGATTTCGAACTCGTGCGAGACGGTTTGCCAATCGGAAGTCCCGGTGACGTTGTTCTTGCGTGAGCCACCTGAGAGTCGGACGCCGGCTCCGAAGCCCTTGTCTTCGGGCGTGGCCATGACGTCGTTCGTCTTCACTTTGGCAACAAAGTGGTAGCGGCCGCGGGCCAGGCGCACTTTGGTGCGGAAGGAGGCCTGGGTCTGGTTGCTGGGTCCGGGGGTGAACGACAGGATCTTCTTGCCGTCGATCTGGGTCAGTTCCAGCTTGGCATCGCCCTGGGGCTTGGGGGCCCAATCTTCGATGAGCGCCCAATCGTCGGCATTGAAGGCGATGGGTTCAGGCGGGAACTGGGACTTGATCGCCAGGGCTCGACCGGCGACGCGATTCTTGTAGTCCTGCACGCGAGCGTCGAACTGACGGGCTCGATCTTCGTTGATGGCGGCCAGCACGGGACGCATTCTGGCGTGGGCGGCGTCGATCTTCTCGTGTAATTTGTCGGGCGCGAAGAGCGGCAACAGTTCGCGGACGCGCTGGCGATATTTGGCTTGCACGGCCGGATTTTGCAGGACCGCGTTGGCGACCATTTGCCCGGGAATGTGAAAGACGCTGAAGTTGATGTCGGCGAACATTTGATCCATGCCGTGTGGCAGGAAGCAGACTTTCTTGTCGTCGGCATGAAAGTACAGGCGGTAGTTATTCTTGTTCTGGCAGTAGCCGTCCCAGTGGCACATCATCAGTTCCATCGCGGCGAAATTGATGAATTCATCGATCGCGACTTTCTCTTCGATCAGTTGCCAGCGTTTGGTTTGATCGCCTTCGCGGCAGGCGGCGATCAGTTCTTTGAGATCGCTGCCATCATCGGGCCCATCACCAAATTCTTTCTCAAGCGGGGCATCGATGTCCGCGCAAAAGCCACCTTCATAGAAGTTGCCTTTTTGATGCTTAAAGTGGCGTTTGATGAACTCTTCATCCATCCCTTCTTTGAGCACATAGAAACCGAGATCGCGGCCGTTGAGCCAGACGCGCGCGTGTGAAGTGCGTGCGGCCGGCAGGCCCGCTTCACGACAAAGCTGCGATGCGATCAATTCATTGAGATACGATTCATCCTGCACCGAGTTGTTGAGATGAAATTTATCGAGTCCGTGGAAACGTTCTCCCTTTTTACGCATGGAGATCGTTAAGGCGGGGCGATCGTTCAGGTCGCGGAAGCTGCCGGCGGCTCCTTTCAGCTTCATCTTCACGTTCTTGAACTTCGTCGTCTCGTTCTCGGTGAACGTGACATCGACATAACGCCGCAAGTCGCGCCGCAGTTGCTGTTCTTCTTTGTCCGTGAGTGTGATGCGGATTTCGGGGATCAGTCCCTTCTGGAAGAACTCATCGGTGGGATCGACTTTGGGCGGTTTGCGTTTGGGTGGTTCCGGTGCCACGACTTCGCGAGACAGTTCAGCGGTCTTTTGTGCGGCAACGGGCTTCTGCGCGATCTGCGGCGGCTCGCGTTTCGCGGTCACATCGGTGGTGGCCTCGTTGATCGTGGCCGAGTCTGCTGGTTCGGGAACGGCAGCACTCAGCGCGGACTCGGCAGAGATCGAATCGGGCGCACTGATCCGACGCGTGGACTCAGGGGCTGTGGCATCGACGACGGTGACGGGGCCTGGTTCGTTGCGGGATTGTGTGCTGATCGCGAACCCATTGCTGAATTGCAATGCGATCGCGCCGATCAGCACGACACCTATAAACATGGCAAGATTCCGCATCTGTGCCGTACTCCTCTTGGTTTCGACAAGGCAAGTCATCTGTCGCTCATTGTATTGACGCACGGTCTTCAGATGGTTTCCCAGATTTTCAACGGCGAGGTCATTTTGTCGGATTTCCAGAGGGGGATCGAAGTGGGAAGTGAACGGCAGGAATGAATCTGGGACAATCCTGCTTCGCGGCGATGAAGAGCCTTGAACTATTTGATCGGTTCCGGCATCAAAGCGTCCCACGGTTTGGCCGCAGTGACTGGTTCAAAGGATTACTCGCACGATGGAAAACCTGCCGGTGGATGATCCTGAACGTCTGGCGATGGCGCGGCCCTGGCGGCAGCGTGCTTGGGATCGTGTGCCAGGTTGGGCGCGGATTGGTCTCGTTGCTCTACTGGTCGGGATGGTGCTCAATATCGCACTGGTGATTCGGATCTGGTACGGGTTGCAGGATCCACCAGAAGTCGTAGCACTTCGAGGACCGGGACGACACATCATTATTCCAAGGACGAATCGTGATTTTCGGAATCCGCTGGCATGGCTGGATGCTGCTCCAATCGGGCTGCGCGGGGTTTCGGCGAACGATGTGACTGCGGTGCGGCTGGATGAGCACGCGACTGATGAACTGGTGGCCTACATCGCCAAGCATTTTCCCAAGGTACAATCGCTGTATTTTGCTCGCGGGAATGTGACTTCGAAGGGGCTGCTGGCATTGAAGAGCTGTCCCGAGATCACTTTGCTGGATGTCTCTGACACCGATATCGATGACGGGATTGACGAACTGTTACCGCACATTCCGAAGCTGCTCGCGATCACCGCAAACAATACTAATCTGAGTGACGCCTTCACACAGGCGGCGGCGAAACATGATCAGTTAGGTTACGCGGCGGTTGAAGGGACAGACATCACGCCGGAAGCGATTGTCGCCTGGCAGGCAGCGCGACCCAAGACAAGGATTCAGGGCGATTCCAGTCTAGTCGCATTGCGTGGTCGGATTCGATGGTCGGATGGTGAGACCACGCGACGTTTCAACGGCCCGTTTGAAGTTGGACGTCACGGGCCGCAGCGGACGGATGGTTCTAGAGAGTGGTCACGCAGTATGAGCATCATGTCGACACGACTCTACGGAACGAATTTGCGATGGTCGGCCCCGGAATTCAAAGCCGAGGAAGACGGCAGCTATCAAATTCGACTGAAGCTTGGCGGTATCGAAGCCGCACCGGCTGATTTCGTGCTGAAGGATGGCGTTCCGATCCCTGACAGGATCGAACTGCGGATGCCGGTCACTCGCGCAGAAGCAGAACGGCTAGTGGGCGCCGTCGCCAAGAAATGAAAATCGCTGCGGTTCAAATCGCTGACGCGTAACGTCGACCGGATTCGGCGGAAGCTGCCGGATAAGCCTTTCTCCGAGTGCCGACGTTTGTTCGCTGCCCCTTCAATCAATCCGGCCGATGCCGATGGAATTCAGGTTCGGGCAAGGTGTTGCCGGTGGACTTGATGAAATAGACATGCGAAATCGAAATAGCTCATACGGTCGGCCTCGGTGGATCGAAGATGAGAACCGGATTGTTGGACATTCCGAGAATAATCGTCATCGCAAGAGGGGCACGATTGTGATCGTCGCACGAAAAGTACAGGTCAGTTTGCGGCTGTTTGGGTTCGTCGCATCGCTCACAATCACAGCGGGTCTGGCGTCGGCTCAATCGTCGCCACAGCAGTCGACTCCGCAGTCGCCGCAGCAGCAGGGAATGTCGCTTTCTGATTCTCGATATGTTCCGCCAGGCTATATGACGGATATGACGGAATACTGGGAACCGTCCGGACGTATTCCGATGGTCCTGAAGCCAACCCCGCCCGGATATGTGATGGGTCCCGATGGTCAATGGTGCTTTAACCCACCTCCGGGCTATTGTCGTCCGTATTCACGAAGTTGCGGATGCATGTCGCAGAAGTTGGCCATGATCTGCCAGGAGAAAACCTCGTTTTGCATGTACATCCGCGGCTACGGTCCGGCGATTCACACGCGTAAGGCCAGCACTCTCTGGTAGAATCTATTTTCCGATCGCCTTCTTGAGAGCGCCAGCGACCTCGGGGACCACGGTCTCGTTGACCGAACGATAGCCGAAGGTGGCGGCGACTTTGCCGGACTGAACGACGATCGCGGTGACGTGCGCGTCGGTGTTGACGGCCCAGCCTTCGGGGCTCATCTTGGCACTGGGGTAGACCACCAGCGGATTCGACGTGAACTGCAGCGACATTTGAGCTTTCGGCAAATACGCTTTGGTTTTGTCTGCGTCATCGGTGAGGAAGACGGTCACCATCTGTGCGTCGTTGCCGACTTCTTTGACGGACTTTTCGAGTTCCTTCAGGAACCTCGCGATGGGTCGGTCGAATCGTTCGTGGGGAACGAACACGTAGACCGTGGGCTTGGCGGCTCGTTCGGCGGCGTAGTCGACTTCTTTGCCGGCTTGGTCACCCGTGACTGCGAAGACTTTTAGCGCCGAGACTTCCGTTCCGACCTTCGGACCTGAATCCACGTCGGCATGAGCGACCTGCTGGGCAACGATGGTGATGAGGAGTGCCGTAGCGAAGAATCGCATTTGTGTTCCTTGTGATGTGCCAGTTTCTAGTATCGCTCAATGAGCATGCGTGAAGATGATTGTTAATCTTCGCAGAGCGCGATGGGCCGCGAAGTGAAGACTCAATCCTAAGACCCAAGCTAAGGCGACGGGCTGGAAGCCCATCCCACGAAAAGACAGGGCCATGTCGAGGACTCCAAGTCCGTGGCACCCCTAAATCTATCAGGTGAGCAATCTCGCACACGGTGAATTCAGCCGAGGCTTTCGGACCTCTGTCTAAGTGCCGGCCAGTCGCTAAGCGCCACGATGAATAGCACAATGACAATGCCAAACGGGAGCAGAGTCAGCAAGGATAAGGCGGGAGGCAGGCCCGCTTTGGAGCAGATTGTCCAGAGCGGCCAGACGAAGACGCCCGCCAGCAATGCCAGCATGAACAGGACCAGAATTAATTCCATTGGTCCGATCGAAAACATCGCCAGCATCACTGAGTCTCCTGAAGCCGGTAGTACTCAAACTCAATCGGTTCGACTCGCGAAGAACAAAGAGCACCGCCCCGGTCGTGCGAAGGGCAAACCGGGGCGGCATCATGCGTGTTGAAGACCCAACCTCTGGGCGAGACTGGCGACGTCAAGCGCTGGCAAGAACTAACCGAGCTTAACCGTGACGGTCTTGGTTTCGGTGTAGAGTTCCAGTGCCGCTTCGCCGTTTTCGCGACCATGGCCGGACATCTTGAAGCCGCCGAAGGGTGTCGTGGTATCGACGATGTGATAGCAGTTGACCCACACCGTTCCGGCCTTCACTCCCTTGGCGTAGAGGTGAGCTTTGTCGATGTCCTTGGTCCAGATCGCCGCGGCCAGACCGTAGTTGGTGCGGTTGGCTCGGTCGAGCACTTCGTCGAAGTTCTTGAACGGCAGGACGCTGACCACCGGGCCAAAGATTTCGTCCCTGGCGATCGCCATGTCGTCCTTCACGCCGTCGAAGATTGTCGGATTGACGAAGAAGCCTTTGTCGCCCATGCGTTCGCCGCCAGTGACCAGCTTGGCCCCCTGCTTCTTGCCCAGTTCGACATAGCCCAGGATCTTATCCATCTGTTCCTGCGAGACCTGTGGTCCCTGCTCGGTGTTGGCATCGAGTGGATTGCCGACGCGGCGCTGCTTGGCTTTGGCGGCCAGCTTGCTGACGAATTCGTCGCGAATCTTTTCTTCGACGAACAGGCGGCTGCCAGCGGTGCAGCATTGTCCGCCGTGGAAGTAGATCGCGTGAAACGCCCCGGCGACGGCATCGTCAATATTGGCGTCTGCAAACACGACGTTGGGGCTTTTGCCACCCAATTCGAAGCTGGTGCGTTTCAGCGTTTCGGAAGTGGCACGTTGAATGATCTTGGCGGTGTCGACATGACCGGTGAATGCGATCTTATCGATTTCGGGATGCGTGCACATGGCCGCTCCGGCTGTTTCACCAAAGCCGTTGATGACATTGAACACACCCGCGGGGAAGCCCGCTTCCATCGCGAGTTCGGCAATGCGGAGAGCAGTCAGCGGCGTCTGTTCGGCCGGCTTCATGATGACCGTGTTACCGCAGGCCAGGGCTGGTCCCAGCTTCCAGGAGAGCATCAGCAGGGGGAAGTTCCAGGGGATGATCTGGCCGACGACGCCGACCGGCTGGCGGAGCGTGTACGACAGGAAATTGCCGCGAACGGGAACGGTGCGGCCTTCGATCTTGTCGGCCCAGCCAGCATAGTATCGCAGCGTGTTGACGACACCTTGCAGATCGCCGACCGAATCGGTGATTGTCTTGCCGCAGTTCAATGATTCCAACTCGGCAAGTTCACGCGAATCGCGCTGGATGAGTTCGGCGAGCTTGAACAGCAGGTTTCCGCGATCGGCGGCATCCATCTTGGCCCAGGGGCCTGTTTCCAGCGCCTTGCGAGCGGCCTTGGCGGCCAGATCGACATCCGCTGCGGTGCCAGCCGCGACTTCGGCGATCACATCACCCGTGGCGGGATCGCAGGCCTCGAAAGTCCCCCCTTCGACGGGCTGAACCCATTCATTGTTAATGAACAACTTGGTCAGGCAGACAGTGGGTTTAGACGGCTTGGCAACAACAGCTTGAGACATCGTGGCGAGTTCCTTGGAGGGCGGGGGCTCTGAAGTAAAACACGAGTACCGGACGACGTGACTGACGACTTGTTGATCCAATCGAGCTGCAGGATGACCGATTCGTCTGACTGGGACCGATCAAGATAAGAGGCAAGCACGTCAGGGAATAAACGGAGCGGTTCATGAGGTAAACCTTCCACTGACGGTGGCGAAATCGAGGTGCTTCGGGAACCACGCGATTATGTCAATTCGCTCTGGCAACCTCAACTTAATGAGCGTACGCAATTCTCCTCGCGAAAAAGAGTTCGTATTTGGGAGTGGCCGGGTGTGTTGCGCACCCAGACGAGGGGTTTTGTT
>CBIHQO010000342.1:0-7075 GCA_966211735.1 uncultured Schlesneria sp. | reverse complement strand
AGCCCGAGGTTGTGTTCCGCATTGGGTTCATTAGCTGCTCCGTCTTCGTTCACGACGTGGACACCGACAACGGACAACGCGCGATCCGCTCGGTCAACGTGCAGAAACGGTACCGAGATGGAGATGAGACGAAGTACACCTCGTCGTTCGGGCTGGCAGAACTGCCCCAGGTGATGCGCGTCCTCGTACTGGCCCAGCAGCACGTCGAAGCCAGGGAAGCCAAGCTGGATTTGAATGATTGATGCGTCGATCACGGCGAGTTCATCTCTGATGGACTCGCCTGGTTTTTCATTGATCCCCTGTTCTCGATTGTCGCCTTCACCGCGGATGTTCGTGCAGTGAGGTTCACGACAACATTTCTAATTCGAATCAACACGAAAACGATGGAGTCGCGAGATGGCTCGGACTAGTTCTTCTACGGGACGCATTCACCTCGACGAGGCGTACAGCAAGCTGGAGGTCCTGCAGCGATTAGGTGTCTCACAGAAGGTATGGGATAAGATGTTGGACGAGGGTCTCCCCTACACCGTGGTGGGTCACACGCGTTGGGTGACCGGGAAGAACCTCATCGAGCATTTTTCTAGGAACGCAGAAAGGAAGCGAGAGACATGACCTGCTCTTTCACATCAGAAAGGACTCCTCAATGTCGAGGAAGCCCGAAATTGGCAATGTGCAGCTCTATCCGAATCGGCCGCTCCGACGATCGGACAAGAACGGCTACGTCCTCAAATTCTATTGTCCGATCCGCTCTACGAGAGTGCGGAAGAATTGCGGTACACGAGATCGTCGTGACGCTCGGCGGATTCAGCGAGAGTGCCAGGAGCGTTTGCTCAATGGCGAGTACGTTGCATCTGACGGAGCTATCACGGCTGCCGAAGCGCAGGCGTCTAAACCTGCGCGCATCAGTCCTGACGTCGTTAAACAGGTTGAAGGAAAGACCTGGGACGAATGTTACGACCGATATCGGCAGCATCGAACCAGCCGCATCCGAGACGGTTCTCTGTCGCATGCGATCTCGCGACTACAAATTGCGGAACGAATCTTCATCGGATACTTCGAGGATCAAGGCCGATCCGAGTTCAACATCCGCGACTGCTGTACCCTGGAGATCTTGGAATACCTTCAGGAGCGGCTCCTCGCGGGAGATGAATGCCGATACGAACGGAGATCTCCGAACACGGTCAACAGCATGCTCGGGGCCGTGATGTCATTCGTGCGCTATTGCCACGACCATGATTGGATCAATCGCGTTCCACGATTGGACAAACTGGAAGTAGACGACGTGATGAAGGGCCGACCCGTCACTCCAGCGGAGTTTGAGCTGATGCTCAGCGCGACGCCGGTGGTGGTGGGAGTCAATGCGGCTGAGTCATGGACGCGGACGCTGGAAGTTCTTTGGGAAAGCGGATTCCGTGTCGGCGACGTGATGGACTTTTCCTGGGACGACGACCGTCACATCCATCCGGTGTGGCCAAAGCGCACCACGGAACATCCGACGATTGCTATCCCATCAACTCAGAAGAACGGAGAGTTTCAGATCATTCCGATGCTCCCCGGACTGCAAGAGTTGCTCGTCAAGACTCCCGAGAAGGATCGTCATGGTTGGGTGGTGAGTCCGCAACCGATCGAATATCAGATCGCCACCCAGCAGGAATGGAATCGACCGAGCGACAAGGAACTTAGTCAGTTGGTGCGTCGATATAGCAACTGCGCGATCGCGAAGGCCAGTGGTGTGTCGGAATGCACGGTTCGCAATTGGCTGGCGGCGGCGGGGATTTCTCGGGACGCGGGCCAGCGCCTGCAGAGCGAGATTCCTCAATCGGAAATTGACAGTTGGACGACGGTCGTAGCCCATCAACGGCCAGTGGAACGACTGACCAAGGAACGTGTCGGTCGGATCATTAGCCGGATCGGTGAGAAGGCCGGCATCACTGTTCGGCAGGCGGATGAGCGGAATGGATCCCGCGAAAAGTTCGCCAGTTCCCACGATCTCCGGCGAGGCTGTGCTCTCCGGTTGATTGATGTGGGCGTCTCAGCCGAGACGTTGATGGTAGTGATGCGGCACGCTGACTTCGCGACGACGCAGAAGTTCTATGGTGCCATGCGCTCTGCACAATCCGCGGCGGCGGAAGTGCGGCAGAAGTTGTCCGCCAACGAGAAATCCTCATTAGTGGGGGGATTGATGGGGGGAACCGATCAATCCACTCACTTGAACGAGGCCGAGGTCAAGAAGCTAAAAGCTCTCCTGGCATCACTTTAGGAAGTACACCCCGCTGGGCTCGAACCAGCAACCTTCGGTTCCGTAGACCGATGCTCTATCCAATTGAGCTAGGGGTGCATGCCGCGTTGATCGCCAACGCTGCGGAGGCAAAGTCTAGCGAAAAGCTCGCCCGACGCAAGTGCCACAGGATGGTGCGGTTGCTGTTCGACAAATTCTGCGAATCGAGTCTGATCACGAGACGTCATATAATGATTTTCGCGATCTTCTCGGATAGAGAAATTTGCGATCGCGACCTGATATTCACAATCCTACCATTTTCTTGTGGTCGTCGACTTCCTTTGCCGAAAGCGTTACCGCCATGATGCCCACAATTCTGATGTGCCCACCGGATTTCTACGGCATTGAATATGAAATCAATCCGTGGATGAGTCGCGCGATCCCCAGCGATCTTGAGCAATCTCGGAAACAGTGGGGGGCACTCCACGAACTGCTCACGAGTTTGAACGTCGATGTTCAGTTGATGGATCCAGTGAAAGGCTTGCCTGACCTCGTATTCACCGCCAATGCAGGTCTGATCTGGCACGATCGGGTGTTTCTGTCTTCGTTTCGCCATGCGGCTCGGCAAGGCGAGACTCCCGTTGATGCGGCCTGGTTTTCGAGTCACGGATTTCACACCATTGAAATGCCAAGTGGAATGTATTTCGAAGGGGCGGGTGACGCGTTGTTCTGCGGCGACACGCTCTATGCCGGATATCTTGTCCGTAGCGATGCGGGGGCTATGCAGTGGTTAGGACAGCAGATGGGTTGTCGCGTCATTCCGCTGCAACTCGTCGATGGCCATTTTTATCATCTCGATACCTGCTTTTGCCCGCTGGATGCTCGAACGGCGATCTACCACCCTGCCGCATTCGACGACTATGCGCGGCGCGCGCTCGCGCAAATTCCGAATCTTATTGAAGTCGAGCAAGATGAGGCGGCGCGTTTCGCCTGCAATGCAGTCGTTGTCGGACGAGATGTCGTTCTCAATGCCGGCTGCCCGAAGTTGGAGCTCGCTCTGCGATGTGCTGGTTTCACTCCTCATGCCACAGAACTTGGTGAGTTTTTAAAGTCGGGCGGCAGCGCAAAATGCCTGACTCTACGGCTCGATGGAGAAACAGCAGCAATCTGGCCGCGGGCTTGATAATGGTGCTGGTGAATACCGGAAATCGCGAATGCCAACAATGACTCCTGGATCATTTGGTGCAGGACAATCGAACAGATTGCAGCCCCCAGGCCGATTTCGAGATAAGTTGCAGATCCCTTGCCTCGGGTCGGGTTTATCCAGTTCTGGCGTACCCGTCAGGAGCGGAACCGGTGACAGTGCCGCACGACCTTCGAAATCCTGAACGACCTTTACACTGTCCGGAATGCGGAGTTCCGCGCGTTGGTCTGCCGGGGCGCTCAGACGATCAATCCGCTGCCACGGGACACTTCGCTCGATTTGAATTTGAGCGGTGCCAATCTTGAGAGTCACCTGGTCCGGATGACTCACATCCTGCACGATCGAGTGGGCTCGAATCCAGCGACCGGATTTCAGTTCAACGACGACCGAGTCGGCACCGAAAACGCCCCTGGTCAGCAGCATTGTGGTAATTGCGGCACACACGATGAGGCGAATCGGCATCATTGGGTGAACGAGAGTTGGAACCACAGTTGTCATATTCCGCTCAAAAAAGCAGGTTTTGCCGGGTGAACAGATCGAATGCGATTTCGTCGAGGCCATGGAGAGCGAACTCAGTGCCATTTTCCAGACAATATTTCCGGCACCGACGACAGAAGCTGCGGTGCAGGGCTAACAGACGGTAATGCAACGCTTGACACGGATTCCAACCGAGAGCATGATGCCAATGCCTTATTGATGTCGGGTTCGGCTGCTGAATCAGCAGTTGTAGATCGAGTTTGAAACTGCGATAGAGTTACAACTAAGGCGACAGATCGGGCCAGTCACCCATTGCGCGGGAAAGAACACATGTCAACTGGACAACGTCGGCTGGATATCGAAGAAATTGGTGGCGTCACTGTTGCCAGGTTCGTTGACAAGAAGATCCTCGACGAGACGAATATCCAAAACATTGGAAATCAGCTATTCGCGCTGGTTGATGAAGACGGTCGCAAAAAGATCGTCCTCGACTTCAGCATCGTTGAGTACCTGTCCAGTGCAGCGCTGGGCAAGCTCATTACGATGGATAAGAAGGTGAAGGCAGCCAAGGCCAAGCTCCGCCTGTGCGCGATTCGCCCCGAGATTTATGAAGTCTTCGAAATCACACGCTTGAACAAAATCTTCGATATCAAGTCCACCCAGGAAGAAGCTCTGGACGGAATGTGATTCAGTCTGATTCAACTTGTTGAGTGAATCTCCTCCAAGAGCCTGTTGGCTTCGTCTTCTTCCTTGTGGGTCTCGCCCGGACAACATGGCGGTTCACGAACAATTTGAGGTTTCAATTCCCAGCACCGCAGAAGCGGGTCAGGCGCTGTTGGAACGTATTGCCGGAAAGATTGAGACCCTCGAGTCTTTTTCGCCGCACGACGCATTTGGAATTCGCCTGGCCTTGGACGAAGCGATCGTCAATGCAATCAAGCACGGTAATGGTTTTTCAACAGACAAGACGGTTCGTGTCAAATGTTTGATTGAGGATCAGCTTCTGCGGGTTGAAATCGAAGATCAAGGACCGGGGTTCTGTTTGGACGATGTTCCTGATCCCACCGAGGAAGAAAACCTCGAGCGTCCCTGTGGGCGTGGGATCATGCTGATGCGTTCCTTCATGTCGAATATCGAATACAACTCAACGGGTAACAGAGTGCTCCTCGAAAAGCGCCCTGGCGTCCGAATGCAATAGTTGGGGCAAAACCTCCCTCGGCGACTCCCACCAAATGGACCGATCCACCGGCGGGCAGCGCAACAATCGATTGTTGGAGACAAGGCGAGAATTTCTCGACGAATTTTTTCGGGTGGACTTGCAACAACCCTCCGAATCGAATATTCAATCGCTCAGCCAAGATCAACCTTTTGGAAGGCGATCGGCACCATTCCCTGATAGCTCAATCGGTAGAGCGAGCGGCTGTTAACCGCTAGGTCCTAGGTTCGAGCCCTAGTCAGGGAGCTAAGCGGGGAGAGGGTAATCCCTCCCCCGCAAGTTTGATTGCCGAAACGAGTTACGTTGCCTGTTGATGGTCAACAGTGCGGCAGAATTGCTTGAAAATCAGTGGTAGTAACTACCACATTTTCAGGAGTCGCCGCGACCATGACAGGCAAACGTCGTTCTTTGCACAGGAAAAAGCTGCCCGGCTACCTACTGCACAAATCAACCGGGCAAGCCCGATGCCGCATTGGCGGCAAGGATCACTACCTTGGCGAGTACGGTAGCGATGAGAGTCGAATCCGCTACGGTGAACTGATCGCCGAGCTATCTGGCGGATTACCTGTCGATCCGGTGGCGTCCACGCCCGACGCCGACGATCCTGGACCGTCCGTCTCGGAATTGTGCGTGGCGTTCAGAACGTACGCGAAGGGCCATTATTCCAAGAATGGCAAGCCGACAGCAGAATACGACTGCTTCAATTCGGCGATGCGACCCCTACGCGAACTGTACGGTCTGACCCCGGCAAAGAATTTCGGCCCGCTGGCGCTCAAGGCTGTGCGTCAGGCGATGATTGATAAAGGGTGGTGCCGAACATTCATCAACAAATCAATCGGACGCATCCGTCGAATCTTCAAGCACTCCGTCGAGAATGAGCTAATCGAACCATCTGTTTTGCAGCGGTTGCAGGCGGTTGCGCCATTGCTCGCAGGAAGGACCGAGGCGATGGATTACAACCCGCGCCGCCCCGTTCCGCAGGCGGCTATCGATAAGGTAAAGGCCATCGTCCCTGAGCGCACGGCCGATCTAATCGAGCTCCAACTTTTGACCGGCGCACGATCCGGCGAACTGGTCAGCTTGACCGCAGGGATGATTGACCGCACAGGGGATATCTGGATTGCTCGCCTCGCGGACCATAAGACCGTCCATCAAGGCAAAGAGCGGGTGCTGGTCTTTGGCCCCAAGGCTCAGGCGATTCTGCGGAAGTACATCGTGATGGACCCGCGACGACGGTTATTCACGATGAACCGGAAAGCCTACTGTGCGGCAATCAACGCCGCTTGCGTCAAGTTGAACATTCCCGTCTGGACGCCGCACTGGTTGCGCCACAACGCCGCCTCGCGACTCCGGGAGGAATACGGACTGGACGTCGCCCAGTGCATGTTGGGGCACTCCACGGCTGATATGACGCAGTTGTACGCTCATTTGAACTTAACTAAGGCGATTGAAGTCGCCAAGGATGCGGGGTGAGCCATGAGTCATACGATCGTGATGGATGCGCTGTACACGTCTGAGCAGATTGTCTCCGCGATGAAAATAAGCCGGGAAACGCTGAATATCTGGATTAAGTCAGGACTGCGATTTTCTCGTCGAAACACCAAGCGGCAGTACTTCCTGGGTCGCCACATCATCGAATTTCTATTCGAGGGGAATCCATGACAACGGAGTTCATCGGCCTGCCAGCCGGCCTGATGTGCCGAGTGTCTGATGTGCTCAAAACCATGCACATCGGCAATGAGACTTGGAGACTTTGGAAAGAGGCGGGACTGCCCACTTTCGATGTGGGGTCCGACACTGAGTATGTTTTTTCAGATGACATTCACAAGTTTATCCGAAGCCGACCAAAGCTCGGAATGCGTCGTAGTTGTCAGTTCAAATCAAAAGGGGAATCGAAATGTCAAAGAAGGTAATGGTCGAGTTGTTCATGGTTGAAGATGCGATTTTCGACAACATCGAG
>CBIHQO010000341.1:0-7097 GCA_966211735.1 uncultured Schlesneria sp. | reverse complement strand
GTGACGAACGGTCTCTCTCCAATACTTGGTTTGCCATGCCACAGCCTGCAAAACTTGCACTCGCCGATGGGACAATCTACACGGGAACCGGATTTGGAGCGTCGGGTGAGGTCTTCGGTGAAGTCTGTTTCAATACGAGCCTGACCGGGTATCAGGAAATCTTGACCGATCCATCATACTGCGGTCAGATCGTCACGATGACCTATCCGCTGATCGGAAACTACGGCGTCAATGCTGAGGACGTCGAAAGCAACAAGCTGTCAATTCGAGGTTTCGTAATCCGCGAGTTGTGTCGTGAGCCGAGTAATTTCCGCTCCACGATGTCATTGGACGATTACCTCCGCGAAGCGAATGTTCTGGGGATTGAGGGCATTGATACTCGCGCACTCGTCCGTCGCTTGCGGACTCGCGGAGCAATGACTGGCGTCCTGTCGACGATTGATCTCGACGATGCATCGCTCGTACGTAAGGTCCAGAACAGCCCGGACCTGATCGGTCGCGACCTAGTTCGAGAAGTTATGCCCGCCAAAGCGTTTGAGTGGTCCGAAGGGTTGTCGCCACTGACGTTCCATTCGGTTCATCCCAATGTCGTTCCTGCTGCTGATTTGCATGTTGTGGCGATCGACTATGGAATGAAGTGGAATATCCTGCGGCACCTGCACGATCTGGGCTGCCGTGTGACAGTCGTACCTGGGACAGCCACTGCAGCCGAAGTGCTGGCCTATAAGCCTGATGGCGTGTTCCTCTCCAATGGTCCTGGAGATCCGCGGCCGTTGGACTACGCGATCGAGACCATTCGCGGATTGTTAGGCAAGGTTCCTGTGTTTGGAATCTGCTTAGGACATCAACTGCTGGGGTTGGCTTGCGGCGCTGAAATCTACAAGTTGAAGTTCGGTCATCGTGGCGGCAATCAACCTGTTCTGAATCGCGATAGTGGCCATGTCGAGATTACGTCGCAGAATCATGGTTTCGCGATTTCCAGTGAATCGTTGCCTAGCTGCCTGGATGTCACTCACATCAATTTGAATGATCAGACCGTCGAGGGTTTGCGACACAAAGAGCTGCCTGCGTTCTGTGTCCAATACCATCCCGAAGCATCGGCAGGCCCCCATGACAGCAGCTACCTGTTCCAGCAGTTTCGCCAACTGATGCTGCAGGCCTAAGCAAGCACGACTAATATCTCAGTCGATTCGACTGAAAAATCATCATTTTGCACTGAAGGAACAGCCTTAGAATGGCCCTTGAACGCACGTTTGTTCTGTTGAAGCCCGATACTGTCGCTCGTCGACTGTGTGGCGAAATTCTGGCCCGCTTTGAAGCGAAGGGGCTGAAGCTAGCCGGAATGAAGATGCTGAAGGTGACACCAGAACTGTCCAAGCAGCACTATGCTGAGCATGTGCAGAAGAAGTTTTATCCACAACTCGAAGAATTCATCACGTCGGGGCCCGTAGTGGCACTGGTGTTGGAAGGGCCGAGCGCCATCTCGGTCGTTCGCACGATGCTAGGTTCGACGAATGGACGTGAGTCCGCTCTGGGAACCATTCGCGGCGATTTCGGCATGAGTCGCCAGATGAACCTGGTTCATGGAAGCGATGGTCCCGACGCCGCGACTCGCGAAATCGGCATTTATTTCAAGCCGGACGAATTGCTCAGCTATCCCACCTCGCTTGATCCCTGGACGTTTGCCGGCGATGAGGTGTAGGACGGCGGGGGCAGCGATGCGGATTCTTTAAGACGCATCGGATTTCCCCTGTGATCGCGACTTTGGATCGGTAGAATGCCAGTTCGTGTGGAGTTTCAAAACTCACATCTAACGAACGACGGGATTATACCGTTACATGTCATGCGAACGTCTGATTGCTGAGGCTGTCACTGGACCTGCCGCGAGGCTGCTGGTCTTGATGGCGTTCGTCTTGGGGAGCGACGCTGGGGTTTACGCTCAGGATCCGGCGACTGCTCTGGAGAGCACGCTCGTAAAACTGATCGAGCAGGCCGAACCGTCAGTGGTGAGTATCGCGAAGATTACCCCTCCTCCGCAGGAGGGTCGAATCATTGGTCTTCATCCGCTGATCGACCAGCGATTGCTTCAGCAGGACACGGCACCGGCGGATCCCGAGCATGCTGATTTCCAGCCCAATTCGTATGGGGCTGGAATCATCATCGCAGGGGTTCGTCCGACCGACCGGGTGATTCTGACGAACTACCATGTTGTTGAGGGGGGGCCGGTCTTTCCGAAATTGCATGCGGACGATGAGACATCGCTCTTTGTGCGATTTGGCGATCGGCGTTCCTGTGCCGCCACGATTATCGCTGCGGATCCGCGTAGCGACCTGGCGATCCTTCATCTCGATCTCGCTGCTTCCAAGATCGATCCAGCCGAGTTGAAACCGCTCGACTATTCAGTGACGACGCCCATTCGCAAAGGGCAGTTCGTATTGATGATGGGGAATCCGTATGCCATCGCGCACGATGGATCGGCTAGCGTCAGTTGGGGGATGGTGTCGAACCTGGCGCGACGCCCACTTCCTTGGACGAACGATCCAATTCCAAAGTCGATGATGTACCGACTGGGTAACCTGATTCAGATTGATGGTCGATTGAATTTGGGGACCAGCGGGGGGCCTCTCCTGAATCTGAAAGGGGAATTGATCGGTTTGACAACTTCTCTGGCGGCTGTCGAGGGCTACGAAAAATCGGCAGGTTTTGCGATTCCGATCGACGATCTGACTCGTCGAATCGTCAAAGATTTAGTTTTGGGGCACGAAGTCGAATACGGAGTTCTCGGTGTTGGACCCGGCACAGTGACTGCGACTCAGTTTCGAGGTCTGGAGACAGGGTTGCAGCAGGCATCCGCGGCGATTGTGAAAGATCTGACGCTTGACTCGCCTGCGCACCGCGCGGGGGTCACACTGGGCGATGTGATCTTGAGCGTCAATGGCATCCCTATCTACTCCGAGGCTGATCTGATGCGCGTCGTCGGCCTGCATGCACCCGAGACTCCAGTCACATTGTCCATCTGGCGAAATGGACGAGGTCGCTTTGAGCCGCCTCCCGTAATTCTGGGCAAATGGCCTGTCAGGAACGACGAAGGGATCATCGAAACGACTCCGCGCTACCCGGCCTGGCGTGGGGTCACCGTGGACTACCCAACAGGGCGGCATAAGTATCACAGCGGCGCGGATCGCTTTCGGCGAGCGGTTGTCGTCACCAAAGTGGCGGCCGACAGTGCCGGTCAGACGGCGGGACTGCAACCCGGCGACTTTGTCTCCGAAGTGAATCGCATTCCAGTTCAGACCCCGGGCCAATTCGCCGACGCGACAAAGTCGCTTCGAGGGCCGGTGGAACTGCGATTGTATGAGGGCGGGAAAGTCATCATCGGTGACGAAACGCCATCAGCCGAGCGTGGCGGACCAAAATAGCGGTTCGAGAGCTGTTACAGTCGCCCGGTCTGGCCGCATCTGCTATCTTTCCGACCTGAATTCGTGGGCGAGATTGCGTGCGCAGCCTCGATCCCTTTCCTGCGAATTGAAACTTTCTGGCAATGATGGGCCGGGCACGGAAGGCTGACGGAATTCGATATGAAAACCGATGAACTGCGTGAAAAGTACCTGGAATTTTTCGAGTCCAAAGGTTGTGTCCGACGGCCTACAGATGTGCTCGTGCCAAAAGACGATCCGACGGTGTTGTTCACCCCCGCGGGAATGAATCAGTTCAAGAATCAGTTCCTGGGGATTGGGCCGATCGACTTCACCAAAGCGACGACGTGCCAGAAGTGTCTCCGAACCGGCGATATCGGCAACGTGGGGGTGACCGCCTACCATCACACGTTCTTCGAGATGCTCGGGAATTTCTCGTTCGGTGACTACTTCAAGAAAGAAGCGATTCATTGGGCATGGGAATTCTTGACGACGAAGAAGTGGCTTGGTCTCGATCCGACGCGATTGACCGTCACTGTTTATCTCGATGACGACGAAGCATTCAAGATCTGGAACGACGAAGTCAAGCTCCCTGCGAACCGCATCACTCGCGAGGATGAAGGCGAGAATTTCTGGCCTGCGTCCGCTCCGTCTCAGGGCCCGGATGGGGTCTGCGGTCCCTGTAGCGAGATCTACTACCTGCCGCCCGGCGCTACGAAGACCGTTGAGATCTGGAATCTGGTGTTTACGCAGTTCAATCGCGTCGGTAGCCCTCCGAACAACCTGCAACCGCTGCCGAAGAAGAACATCGATACCGGGATGGGCCTGGAGCGATGTGCCTCGACGCTGCAGGGTGTGCTCAGCAACTTTGAAATCGACATCCTGAAGCCGCTGTGCAAAGCGGCTGGCGAGATTGTCGGCGTGAACTACGAATACTCTGCTCCAGAAGGTCGCGCTGTGCGAAGGATCGCGGATCACGTCCGCGCTTGTTCGTTTGCGCTGCACGAAGGCTGCGGTCCCGGTCCTGAAAAGGAAAATTACATCGTTCGCCTCTTGCTGCGTCGCGCCGCGATGGAAGGCTTCCTGCTCGGGAAGCAAGAGCCTTTCCTCTACCAGTTGGTTCCGGCTGTCGCCGAAGCGATGAAACGCCCCTACCCCGAATTTGGGAAGACGGTGGAAGCGGTCGCCAATGGGATTCTGGAAGAAGAGAAGCAGTTCCAGAAGGTCGTCGAAAGCGGGATCAGCCGATTCCGCAAGCTGGTCGATCAGGCCAAGAAGGAAGGCTCGCGCGTCATCTCGGGCGATGCGGCGTTCAACCTGCATCAGACCGACGGCTTCCTGATCGAATTGACCGAGTCACTGGCCGCCAATGAAGGCCTGTCGGTCGATATGGCTCGCTTCAAGGAATGCAAAGACGAGCACAAGGAAACCAGCGGTCGTGGCGCGTTCGCCAATTCGGTGATGTCAGCAGGTCCGCTCGATACCTTGCGCAGGAGCGGCGGCACCCAGTTCCTGGGCTACGACGCCACGACATCCGATTCCGAAGTTTTGGGGATCATCGCAGACGGCCAGTTGGTGAAGTCTTTCGATAAGTCTGATGCCCAATTGGGTGTTGTCTTGAATCGGACTTCGTTCTACGGAGAGGCCGGGGGCCAGGTTGGAGATACTGGGAAGATCACCGGCAAGAATTTCACGTTCGAAGTGCAAGACACGCAGCGTGACGGTGAACTGCTGGTTCATATCGGTCGAGTGACGAATGGCACGATCTCGGCCGGGGCCGAAGTGCTGGCGACTGTCGATTCGACTCGTCGGGAAGGGATTCGTCGAGCTCACTCGGCCACGCATATCCTGCATCATGCCCTGCGGACATACCTCGGAGAGAACGCGACTCAACGTGGGTCCAAAGTGCAGCAAGACGAATTGCGATTCGACTTCGCGCATGCGAAAGGTCTAACTCAGGATGAGTTGCTGAAGATCGAAGATGAGATCAACGCTCGCATTTCCGAAGGAGCGGCTGTCTCGACGCGATTGATGCCAATTTCGGAAGCGAAGCAACTCGGGGCAATGGCCTTGTTCGGTGAGAAGTATCCGGACAACGTTCGCGTCGTCAGCATGGGCGAATTCAGTCGCGAGCTGTGCGGAGGAATTCATCTGAGCAACACCGGTCAGATCGGACTGTGCCGGTTGATTCGTGACGAACTTGTCTCGGCTGGTGTGCGACGTATCACCTGCTTCACGGGTCCAAAAGCGATTGCTCGAATTCGTGAGAGAAGCTGCTGCTCTAGTGAAGTCGCCGCCGGACGAATTGCCGCGCAAGATCGAAGCACTCCAACAAGAACTGCGCGATGCGAAGAAGGAACTGTCTAAGTACACAGTTGCCTCGCTCGCTGATGCTGCCGCACAACTGGTGGCCAAGGCGGAAACGATCGGTGGCGTGAAGCTGATCGTTCACAACGCTGCCGATTGTCCTCGGGATTCGTTGAAGGACTTCGTGGATCGCATCCGCGAAAAAGCCCCTTCGTGCGCGATCCTGCTGGGAATGGAACACGAAGGCAAAGTCGCGTTCATCTCCGCTGTGAGCAAAGATGTCCTGGTGTCCAAAGGCCTGAGTGCGTCTGACTGCGTCAAGACCGCCGCGAAGGTTTGCGGAGGCGGAGGCGGTGGCCGTCCAGAGCTTGCCGAAGCGGGTGGCAAAGATCCCGCCAAGCTCGCCGAAGCTCTTGAGGCCGGGGCCGCGTATTGTCGAGGGAAACTGGCATAGTCGGCGAGTTGGACTACCGAACGGGGCCGGTATTCGTGATCTCGGGCAGTGCAGGAGTCATCCATGCAGATTTGGGTTGATGGTGATGCCTGCCCTGCGGAGATCAAGGACCTGTTGTATCGGGCGGCCATTCGAGTGAAGATGCAGCTGACTGTCGTAGCCAATCAGACTCTGCGCATTCCGAAGTCGGAGTTCCTATCGTTATTGGTCGTCACGTCCGGGGCCAATATCGCTGACAAGCAGATTGTTGAGTTGCTGCAACCTGGCGATCTGGTCGTCACCGCTGATATTCCGCTGGCTGCGCATGTCGTGCAAAAAGGGGGCATTGCGCTCGATCCGCGCGGGCGTCGCTTTACGGAAGAAAATATTGGCGAGCGAATCACGATGCGGAACTTGCTCGATGAGTTACGCGGAAACGATCTGATCACTGGCGGCCCTGCCCCGTTCGGGCCCAAAGATAAACAGGCCTTCGCCAATCAATTGGATCGGTTACTGGCAAAACGATCTTAGACAAGTCCCAATCGCAGTTCGCGTGGTATTTCATCGCAACACGGGAAGGATTGCCATGGATCTGGATTTCGTTACCGCCACGAAACGGTACGAAGACTGGCTGCGATCACAAGTTGACGTGATCGAGAAAGAGCTTCGTTACAAGCATCGCCAGATGGCATCCAGAGCAAATGCATTCCCCTTCTTTCGTGGCACCTACTATCGCTGGGCTCAGATTTGGCCGTTGATCTGCAGGGATTGTGAAGCGGCGCCGACCGTCTTGTCGATTGGTGATCTGCATGTCGAAAACTTTGGGACCTGGCGCGATCACGATGGGCGGCTGGTTTGGGGGATCAATGATTTTGACGAGGCCGATGATCTGCCCTTCACCAACGATCTCGTGCGATTGGCAACCAGCGCCATTTTGGGAG
>CBIHQO010000340.1:0-7110 GCA_966211735.1 uncultured Schlesneria sp. | reverse complement strand
AGCAACCCTTCACCGCAAACCGATGGAGTTCCAAGGCATGAAACCACCGGCTGAGTACCATGATTCCGAGTTCCAGAAACGCATCCTGACGGAAGGATCGCGCGACGAGCTGATCGCATGGCTAATGTGGAATGACCCAAATGGCACCTACACCGACAAGGATTGCGAAGCCGAAGGTATCTCGATTACGACACTTGAACTTGCCCGCGAGGTCATGCGGATGCAGATAGACCCAATCAGGGTCATACGGGACATGTCCGATGAAGCAGTCAACCAGGCCAATGTTAAAGGCATAGACACGCTAGTGAAGACCCAGAAATACCGCCACATCGTTGCATGGGGAAAGTTTCTCGGGTTCACGCCAGCCACCGTTCTGGAATACGTCCGCCAAGCTGAAGCTGATAATGCTCCAGCCGACGTGATCCAGCAGATTGACGGCAAATGGCTGCGGCTCGAAGATATTAAGAACGAAACCAACCGCCACAGGGTGAGCGAACTCGCTGGCGGGTGATGCGCCATTCTGTACCCTCTGGCACGCTTCCTTCCGGTTAACGATCTGCATCTACGACAAACAAACTGCGACCTTCGCTCATCGATAAACCGACTCCCGTTCAGCCATTTCCTTGAGGCAGAAGCGAGTCAGGATGGCCGGATGTTTGTCCAATCGGAGGCGGGGGTTTGCTTCATCCGAGCGATTTACCTTCGGGAGCAGTTGCGACACGAGATCGAAACCGTACACATTGAAGTGACAGCGGTCGATCATCAACCACCTGTCCTTCGCGCTTCCGGTTACGGGGCCACTCTCCTCCCATCGGCGGAGCCGCTTCGTCCGGCTTGCGGAATTGGCGTCGCAGCAATTCCTCGCTGATACGCCAAGAGAACGGCTGGTTCTGTTCGCGCAGGGCACTGACCTCGGCAACGGTCGGAGGCAGGAATTCACGATCAGGAGAGTTATTCGCTTTCATGATCCCTTCGACGAATCGCCCCAATTTTCGCCGAACTTTGGCGGCGTCATCGGGAATCAGAGAAGCGGTCGGTCGCGCTGCTTCAGATCGGGTGGCTACTTCTTGAGTTTGTAGAGGCCGGTCTTCTCGTCCCGAGCAATGTCGGGCGAGTGATAGGCCGCCTGGTACAGCACGTTACGAAAGTTGTGACTGCCGCTCTTGTAGCCGGTCTCAATGACCGCCGCTTCGAGATCCGCCAGCGACAGCCCCTTCTTGTTCTTGGCGAGTACCTGCTGGACGACAGACTTGAGCGACGTTTCGTTTTTGACGCGACGCTTGCGACTACGTCGCCGGATGAGCGGGCCATCGATACTGGCAGCGTCCTGGATTTGGGCATCCAGATCGTCGAGTTGCTTCTGGAGCCGGTCTCGGGCTTGCAACAGATCCTGGAGCTTGGCTTTCCTTTCGTCGAGCAGGCGTTCGAGATCGGCGATACTGGTGACGGTCGCGGAGATGGTCATGTATGTCGTTCCTGGCGAAGTAAATGAAGACGAGGAACTCATGAAAGTAACTGTCGAACTGCGGTGTCGCAATCGTGGCATTTTCGCACAGCGGATCACGAACAGATCGCTCTAATACCTCACGGACACTTGATAGTGCCCGCTAGCGTGGGTTTGGATGTTTCGGGGATGCGTTACGACTCCAGGTGATCAGCATGGATTTTTGTGAAATAAAGCCTGGTTGCGTCGCGGCCGGATCCCCTCCCGCGAACGAGATTCTTTCAGAAACCACTTTGAGTATCGACCCAGCAGCACGGATCCATTCGTGAACTAGGTCTCTGAACCAATGCTGACATGTCGCTGAACGGGCCACGCCCTTGTTCGAGAGCGGGATTCACGAACCATGGCAGGTCAGGTTTGAACCCAGCGATGACTCCCCTCTTCTATGTCTGCTGGGACCGTACTTCAGCCCTTGAACAAGAGATTTGTTCAATCCCCTACCCGAGTCAGGTTTCATGGCCTGACCCCCGTTCTGTCAGAGCATGACCTGCTACCGGTCGTGACCTCGGTTCGGCATCTTGAATTCGACCGACTGCGAATTGTCAGGGTGAGAGCATGACTTCGTTCGGGAACCCATTCGCTGAACCCGCACGAAACCGCTTTGAACCTTGCTGAACGGGCTTCGCCCTCGGCCATGACTCCCCTCTCGAACCGTGTCTGACTCTCCCCTCTTGGACCCCAGTTCAACCTGTCCGTGTCAGTGGGGAGTCAGTTCGATTTGCGTGCGATTGCGAACTGAGCTACGGTGGGAACCGCACCACTTACGCTCTATGGATCAACATCTCACCGTCAGCGAGGCTCGGGCTTTCACCGGGAAGTCGGAATCAACCCTCAAGCGGCTGTTGCGTGAAATTGTCGCTGAACCGCAGCATGTGGACCGACCGTTCATCCTTCCTTCGGCGGACGAAGTGGAGCGCAGGAAGGCGGCTAAGGAGCCGTATGTTTGGAAGATTGACCGGCAATTGCTGCTCAGGCGGTTTCCGCAAGAGGAAGCCACAGCGGGTGGGGGAGTGCCGGCTAGTGATCCGGTCAGTTCGCACACCGAACTGGTGATGCAAGTGCTGCAGGAGCAGCTCAAAAGCAAAGACGAGCAACTGCGGACCCTGGAGAAGCAACTAGATCGCAAGGACGATCAGATTGCCAGTCTCAATGATCGGATGCGGGAGTCAAACGTCTTGATGCGGGAGCTACAGCAGCGGTTGGCGATCGCCGCGCCCCAGCCCGCGAATCCCAACTCGTTTGTGGAATCCGGCAATCAGACCCAGAACGTGACATCGTCCCCGCAACCCGCCAAGCCTCCGGTTACCAAGTCGCGGCAGAAATCTTCCAAAAATTCCAAGCGGCCGAGTGTGTGGTCGCGACTGTTTAGTTCACCCAAATAGCCTCGCATGCCGCCGATTGTGACTTTGCAGCGGCCACGGAAACGCACCCCGACGCGGAAGGGGAATGGACTGGCTCAGCAGACGCTCGTGGAGCATGCTCTGTGTCCGCTAGACGCGGCGCAGTCGTTGCAGGCGGGGAGTCTGCATCAATTCCGTTACGACTTCACAGACCGGCATCGCAATCGCAAGACGGCCACGGCCAATGTGGCCTGTCCATTTGGGCTGTCACCCAATGACGAGTTGTACTTGTACGGGTTACTCGCGCTCACATTTGCTCAGCCGGAGCCGACGGCTGACTTCTACGCCACACCCCACTGGTGTCTCAAACAACTCGGGTTGGTGGGTGCGGCGCAGGAGCAGGGGACTCGGTACCAGCTCTTTCGAGATGCGATCCGCCGCCTGGCGGGCGTGGTCTACGAGAACGACCGTTTTTATGACCCACTCCGCGGCGAGCACCGCCAGGTCGCATTCGGTCTGCTCAAGTACAGCCTACCATTGGACAGTACGTCGTCGCGGGCGTGGCACTTCGTGTGGGATGCCCAGTGGTTCCGCTTTTGTGAGGCCGTGGCAGGGAGCTTTACATTCGACTTTGGGACCTACCGGCAACTGGATGTCGCTTCGCGACGGATGTTCCTGTTGCTGTCGAAGATGTTCTGGCGGAACGACCATTCACCAGCCTTCGAGTTGCGGCAGTTAGGGGTCAACACACTGGGGTTTTCAGAGACACTGGCCACGAAGGAGATTAAGCAGAAGCTCGCACGGATCGCCCAGATCCTGCTCGATCACGAGATCATCGCGTTGCCACCCGGTATCACGACGGTGCGCGGGCTGTTCACCAAGCGGTCCAAGGGGGTCCATGTCGTCCAGTTTCCCCGCGGTATATATTTTGAGCGGGTCACTTCGCCGCCGGTGACCTTCACGGCGGACGAATCTCCGCTGGTCGAGCCGCTGGAGAAGATCGGTTTCGACCGGGCGACAATCCGGCGGATTCTCGGCGAGTTTCCTTCCCGGCTGATCGCGGAGTGGTCGGACATAACGCTGGCCGCAGTGGAGCGGCAACTCGTCAAGGAATCGCCCCCCGCGTATTTTCAGCATTACATCCGGCAAGCCAAGGCTCAGAAAACAACGCCTCCTGACTGGTGGCGAGAACTCCAGAAGCAGGAGCGGGCGAAGCAAACGGAGAAACCGCAATGGTCAACCTCGCGGAGCGAGCAGGCCGCGTTCGAACAGTACCTTCAGAACGAAGCGAGGGACGCCTTCGAGCGTGTGATGCACCAACTCTTCGCACAATTACAGGCTGATGGTCAGGAAACGGAGGAAGCTCGGTCGAATGCCGATCGATTCGCACGTATGCACTTGCAGCGTCAGTTCCGCACCGACCATCCGGAGTTCGGCCACGATCCATCAGCCTCGCTGTCACATCTCCTCCAGCAACGAAACCCTAATCACGTCTGAACGATGATGAGCCCTCTACACCCGCAGTCGGCGTCACCTTTTTTAGGGCGAGTGGCCGCAGTTGGCGTCACGTTTTCGGGGCGTCGACCCGCAGTTGGCGTCACCTTTTTCGGAAGCTTGAACGCAGACAATCTTTGATTCAGTGGCAGATTTTAGGCTTTACCGGTCAACGAAGCCTACGCCAAAGTAATTGAAACAAAGTTATTGAAAACAAAGGGGGCGGCCAGAGGCCGCTGATTATAAGAAAATCGGCGAATGTCTTTGAGAATAAGTCGGGTGTGAGTTTAACCAGAAGAGGGGAGTCGGCGATGAGTCAGCCCGTAACTGTAAAATTTCCGCGGCCGCCGGCGAATCGCCAGGATGTCGATCGGATTCCGCCTGCTCCGCCGAAAATTCGGCGGTATTCCGGCGAACGGAGTTCGACCCAAAATGCGGCTTTAGAAAGCCCAAAACCTGCCACTCGCAGAGGGGCACGACGTCGACGGCATCAGCCGCGACAGGCAGGCTTCCGACACACTGGCACTCGATGACTCGTGACCGACGTGGCTACACCCTGCCTGTCGCGGCCGCTCACACGGCGCGACGTCGTGCCCGCACTACGCGCGCCAGCGGCGCGACCAGCGCGGAGCGGAGCCACTCGCCCGCGATGCGACGGGCGACGATGAGTGCCAGTGATCCACTCAGACATACCGCTCGATTGGCGGCCCGGTGTGTCCGTGCCCGGAGGCACGACGGGACGCTTCTCGATTCGCTGAGCAGTGTCTCCAGAAAGTAGCGGCTCCTTCGCGGTTTCCCCCGGTTGCTCGGTCGAAATCCTTGAGATGGCCACGACGTCCGGACCGCCTAGCGATTCAGCATGGTGAGAATCGCAGTGTCCCATTCCTCGCGATTAAGGTCCTCGGGTTGTCTCCCCTTGAACGCGCCACCGTGCATGGCTTGCGACCAGCCGAGGCGTGTGTCCAAGCCGCGTTGAGCAAAGAGCCAGAGAGCTTCTTTGGCTCCATCGTCGCCTGTCGGTTCGCAATCGAAGAGGATTGTGACCTTTCCGCTTGCAAGTTGTTGAGACCAGCGAGTGAGTTTTTCTACCTGCACTTCGGTAATGCGATTGGAGAGGATTCCGACCGCCGGAATGCCGAGGTTGTCGAGTCCGATCACGTCGTTAAAACCTTCGACGACAATCAGCCCATAGCGGGCGATGCTTTCGCGGTAGCCCGGTTCTTGGAGGCGACTGGCTTGTTGTCCGAACAGTTCCAGGCCACGGTGAAAGCCCTTCGGAAAACGGTGTTTCATCGGGGGAACGACTTCGAGACGTTCAGCGGGCGTCAGGCGTGAGAAGTCGCGTTCCTTCTCTTCATACTTGGGGTCGCGACCGATCCACGCCAAGACCTGGCCGTCTTCGGATGGGACCGGATAGATGATCTGGCCGCGCAGACTGAAGCCTCGTTTGTCGGAGCCACCATCCATAGGCAGGACACCAACTCGCCATTTTTTCATGGATTCGGGCGACAGACACGGATGACGACGAACGTAACTCGCGGCGGCAGGCGGCATCCTACCGACATCGATGATGAACTTATCGTCGAGCGTGGAGAGTTCGCGAACCTTCACTTCGTCCGACTGGCCGAGCGGCATATTTCGTTCGGGAGCCGATGCCGTGGGCGAAAGAGGGGACTGAGGTTGCTGTGCCGAGTGACTCGCTGCTTCAATGTCGGTTCGTGCGGCAGCCGATGTGCGAGCGATCGTCTCGACAACTATTCGGGGGGCTGCAGCCCGTTCGGTAGGGGAGTGATTCGAGTGGACGTTCTCGACACCGCCCGCCAGCACATTCTTCACGCGATGAAATTCTTCTCCCTTGAGTCGATCACCGATCGGTCGCGATCCCGATAGCCAGCCGTGCATCAGCGTCAGTAGATTCCCGCGAAACCCGCACTGATAGGCATGACACATGAACACCTTTTGGTCGTTCTCGGTGTTGACGGCAATTTCTCGTCGGCCAACGTGATCGCCTTCGCAGGCGAAGGGGCAATCAAGACGAACCTCATTCCCGTTACCGTGCACATCAAGCGAAATGCCGCACTTCAAAGCTGCCTGTTCGAGCGTGGTTTCCGCCTGCAGCCGATCGACGTTGATGTATCCGGAAGGTGCCAAGAAATTGGAGGGCAGATGCTACCGATGCTACGCTTCGCATCCGACGAATGACAAACACCCTGACGCTGTCGGCGCGAGATCAATCTCTGTTGCGACTGCTGGCCCGCACACCAGTGACGACTGCACTTCTGCTGAAGGCGAGCGAGACTTTCGATGGAGAGTCGTTCCATGACGAACGCCGCGTCCGCGAGCGGCTACAAACGCTCGCGAAATCGCGATTGATCCGAGCCTTCCCGGCGACACATGGCGTCGGTGGCCCGGTCAATTGGTACAAGCTCACTGCCGAGGGCTTTCGTTCGGTGCGCGGTGCCGAGGCGGCACTCCCGCATCGATCACGATTCGAGGCCATACCGCCGTCCAGGTTTCAGCACACACAGACGCTTGCCGAAGTCATCGTGCATTCTCTCGTCGCAGCCCACCGTGACCGCTGCACTGTCCCGTTTTTTCAGGGCGACGGCGAAGCGCGGATTGACGTGTTATCGCATACGTTCTACCCCGATTGCTTCTTTCAGTTCGCACTGTCGGGCAAGCAATTCAACAACTACTTTGATATCGACCCGTCCACCTAATCGATCGACTCCAACGCAGAGCAGAGTATTCGTACGAAACTGCTCAACTACG
>CBIHQO010000339.1:0-7125 GCA_966211735.1 uncultured Schlesneria sp. | reverse complement strand
AGGCCCGAGGCCTGTCTGGTCGTTCTGTTGGGCGTTAGTTTAGGCCGCAATATGAACATTCGATGAACAGCCCGTGAAAACTCTCTGGCCTGAACAAAAGGGGCACACGTCCCATCCAGCAATCATCGCCTTGGTTTTATGCATGGCGCGGCCGGCGACCGCCTGTTCACACCTGTTTATTAAGATTTGGTGAACAATTAGTGAACCCAGCCGCGAAGAGCGATCCACGGTCGCCCCCTGGATGACCGAGCCTGGCAATTCGACGTACACGACTTCGGTTCGCCACGCGGCGCTGGCTCCCAAAAACACGTCCACGCGTCGCTGGTCATCGCTGTGAAAATCCGCACCACACAAAACAAAAAGCCGCGAGTGAATCCCTCGCGGCTTTTCATTTCACATATCGTGATTGCGAACTATGCCAGCGGCATCGGTTCCGTCTGCAGGACAAACGGGAAGACGCGCGACGGCTTGTGAGGCGAACTGATGCGCTCTTTGTAAGAAATCTGGGCGGCACGATCGGCTGCAAACTGCAGCAGAGTGAACTCCAGACCGCAGAAATATTCCGAACCGACTTCAGCCGCGACATCGGCAAACACTTCGCCAGCCGAAGCCGCATGTCGACGGACGCCGTGAATGCTGTTCTCGCGAACCTTCACCCCGGCGGCGGACAACTTCACCAGCCCCTTCAGGAATTTTCCAACGGCTGTATCGGGCCCCGAGGCGCGCCATAGCCGTTCCCATTCTTCATGAGCTTCCCAATAGAAGCCATGATTAAAGAAATCCAGCGCCAGCAGGTAGTGGCGATTTTCGGCCCAATTGGTCGGCGTCAGCATGCGTGGCGGAGGTGATTTCCGTTGGTAGCTGTGGCCGCGTGGATCGCGAATAGGATGCGGGGTATCCGATCCTGGAACGAACGTATAACCCGGCAAATCGGTTGACGGGAGGAGCCTGACGGCTTCGACGGTTGCTTCCATCATCACTTTCTAGTTCCTTCACACTAATTTGCGAGCCGAAGTGGCTCGAAAATCTCCGCTCAGTCCACTAAAACGAGCCAATCAAATGGGTTCGGTCAACTCGGAGTGTTGGCGGCACGGATGCATTCTACGCAAACGAATTCCTGCCTTCTTGATTCCAACGAGAGCTAGTGACTCGCTCGGCGTGACCGCGAAAACTCGAAACGCGGCAGAGAACCTATGGGGCGAGGACCAACTTCGACCGAGATCATGGGCAGGACTCGCTGAGGCCCAAGTTCGGCTTGTCAGAGAGATTAGGGGCCTAGCATACCGCAGAAATTCGTAATTGGGAGAGGAATTTCTTAATTTTCCTGAGTTCAGGAAGGAACGGCACCTTCCCCTTGGGCAACTCGTACGGCCTGCTTTAACCGTGCAACCACCCCACGAAACCCCTGCTGCCGCGTCATTCCCAACGCCGAACCAAGCCCCAACGCCGAAATCAGATCATCCGGCAGGTTCCGCACAGCGTCGACGGATTCTCCCTCCAGGCCGACCACGACGAGGGCCACCAGTCCGCGAACGGTTGGCGATTTTTGCGGCACATCCGCCTCCAAATGCACCCGCCCCTGCTCGACATCGACCCACAAATGCACCGGCGTCTGACATTCCTGTACCCGACAGGTCTCGGGAAACGGGATCGCGGCCCGCCGGCTCGAAATCGCCGGCAACTGGTCGGCAAACTCAACCAGCCATTCCAGCTTCTCCGTACTGTCCAACTCGCTCAACTCGTCAGCAAACTCATCCAGCTTCATACACTCTCTCGCTTTGGGAACCACTGATCGAGCAAGTATAGCCACTCCGATGCCTTTGCTGGAATTCCACTGCGGACATCATGTGCCACCTTGCCGCTGCATCACAGACAGAGATCAGTGGACATCTGGAAATCACGGCGGGGCTGGAGCGCGCTCCAGGCCCGGCCACCCTTTCGCGATGCGGCACTGCTATTCGTCCGACCTCGTTTTTCCGTCCGCAGCGGGGGGTTGTGTCACACCATCATGATACTGAATGCACTGCGGCCACCCATCGCGACAACTTAGACGCCCTTCGGAAACTCACCGTGTCACTCCAACCCACGCCACCGTTTCCCTAAGCGAAGTTGACTTGGTTACAATTAGTCCAGCTCGCTCGCGGGACGTTACCCACTTAAGGCCCAGGCCGACAAAGAAGGATCTCTGGAAAATGAATTGTCTTCAAGTTGCAGGTGGCGGCGACTCGCTGAGGCACACGATGGCAGTCGGCCTGATTCTGATTTACGCAACAGGTACTTGTAGCGCGGCGACGCTGGAGAAGAATATCGCCGCGATTCGCGCCGTTGGGCCCGAAGGTCAGGGCCATCCGGCTGCGATCGCTGCGATGAAGGAGCTATCGGTCAGCTCTGCAGATTCTTTGTTTCCACTGCTCATTGCCTTCGATGACGCCAGTCCGCTCGCCATCAACTGGTTGCGCGGTTCCGTCGATGCCGTGGCCGATCGCGAGCTGAAATCCACAGGCCATCACCCCGCGGCAAAGCTGGAAGCGTTCATCAAGGATACCAGTCGCCGTGCGGAAGCGAGGCGACTGGCTTACGAATGGCTGATCAAAGTGGACTCCGCCGCGGCCGACCGCCTGATCCCCGGTATGATCAAAGACGCCAGCCCGGAATTTCGCCGGGATGCCGTTCAGCGTCTGATCAAGTCAGCTTCAGCCGCCCAAGAAGAAAAACAGCCTGAACAAGCCCTGAAGCTTTACCGCGAAGCTCTTGCCGGAGCGGTTGACGACGATCAAGTCAAAGCGATCGTCACACCGCTGCGTGAAATGGGCCAGACCATTGATCTTCAGAAGCACTTTGGGTTCCTGACAGAATGGTCCATCGCGGGGCCGTTCGACAATACCAGCCTGAAAGGCTACGACACGGTTTACGCACCGGAAAAAGGAATCGACCTCACCGCGACCTACGTCGGCAAAGAGGGTCCGGTCACTTGGAAGAAGGTGTCAACGGCCGATGAGTACGGAGTTTTGAACATCGCCAAGCAGCTTGCTCCGTTCAAGGGAGCCGCGATGTATGCCACGACGACCTTCGACTCTGACAAAGCTCGTCCCGTCGAATTTCGATTGGGGACCCCCAATGCCTGGAAGTTGTGGGTGAATGGCAAACTGGTCTTTGCTCGCGACGAATACCATCGCGGCGTGCAACTGGACCAGTACTCGGTGAAAACCGAGCTCAAAAAAGGCCAGAACGTCATTCTGCTCAAGATCTGCCAGAACGAGCAGACGGAAGACTGGGCTCAGGACTATAAGTACCAGATCCGCATCTGCGATTCGACGGGTGCCGCGATTCTGCCAAGCCCCGCCACGGCCACATCGCAAGTCGTTCGCTGAACTCGGGCGACATTTGTGCGCTCTCTCTCAATTCATCTCTCTCCGTCTGGAGTCGTCTATGCGTTTCTTCGTTTTGGTTGGGATGATCGGATTCGGTGCGGGCGTTCTACAGGCGGAAGACTGGCGGCAGTTTCGAGGGACCAATGGAAGCTCGATCTCGACAGAAACCGGACTGCCAATCAAGTGGTCTCCGACAGAAAACATCGCCTGGAAGGTGAAGCTTCCCGGTCGCGGACTCAGTTCACCGATCGTCGTTGGTGATCGCGTTTTTGTGACGTGCTCCAGCGGCTTCCGCCAGGATCGGTTGCACGTCATCTGCTTAAACGCCACCGATGGCAGCCTGCGCTGGGATCGTCAGTTCACAGCCACAGGTCGAACGATGACGTTCCCCAAGATCTGCAATGCGACTCCGTCCCCTGCCAGCGACGGCACGCGCGTGTTCGCCCTCTTCTCAAGCAATGACCTGATCTGCCTGGACCTGGATGGCAGTCTGCAATGGTACCGCGGCCTGACTTATGATCACCCCAATGTCAGCAACAGCTTGGGAATGGCATCGTCGCCGGTCGTCATCGACGATACTGTGGTGGCTCAGGTAGAGAACGACAGCCAGTCACTCGCGACGGGCGTCGACGTAGCAACAGGTCTTTCCCGCTGGACGATCGAACGGCCCAAACGCGCCAACTGGACCTCGGCGGTCACGCTGACGAAGGAAACCGGCGCTGACGACAATCTGGTGCTGCTGCAGTCGTCCGCAGGCCTCGCTGCCATTGATCCGATCACGGGAAAATCGGCATGGAACTATGATGCCGGTGCCTCGACGATTCCTTCGGCTGTGGTGTCGGAAGGAATTGTCTACCTGCCCTCTCAGGGGATCACCGCGTTACAACCGCCCAAAGGAAGCGCGAACCCCGAAGTACTCTGGAAAGGCAACAAGCTTGGGCCTGGAACCGCCAGTCCCGTCGCCTACGACGGGCGGCTATATACCGTGAACGCTGCCGGGGTTCTGATTGCTGCCGACCTCAAGACCGGCGAAGAGAAATGGAAGCTGCGCCTGGAAGGACCCTTCAGCGGGACACCCATTGTCGCCGATGGATTGCTGTACGTCTTCAATGAAAAAGGGGTGGGCCAAGTCGTCAAACCTGGCGACACCAGTGGTGAAGTCATCGGCTCCAATGACCTCGGAGAAATGTTTCTCTGCACGCCAGCCGTATCAGGGGGAGCGATCTACATTCGCAGCGATTCCACCTTGTGGAAGATTGCGAAATAGCAGCCTTCCACGACACGGCCACGCCGAAGACGATGAGACGATGGCGCCCCAAAGTCGTGGGCAGACGACGATGGACGAGCTCGGCTGCAAAGAGGCTTGATCTTACTTTGGTTTCGAGAATCGAATCTGGATGTTGACGAATTCAAAATCGTCTAAATCGCCCTGACAGGTGGCGGCGGTCACACTGATTTCATTCACGCCTGCTTTCAGCAAGGCAGAATCGAAAGGAAATTCGAGTGTTCCAAAAGAGCCGTCAGCAGGAGAAAGACCCTCGGTCGCCCGTAGGAGTCGGCCGTTGATGCGGATCAAAGGTGGGCACTGAACCCCTCTTGCCAGAAAGGTGACGACGGGATGCTGCAGTGGGCGCGGCGAATTCTCGGCAGCCACCGTAAAGGTCTGCGTGAAGGTCAGCCCTTCGGACCGGCGCTGGAATTTACTGTTCGCCGCGCCTTCAAACTGATCGTTGCCCAAATGATGCACACGCGGATTACTTTCGACGGCGATCAAGTCTTCCGCGGCGGTCCGCAGCGTGAAATCGATCCGGTGTGTCTTTCCTTTCACATCAACGGATCGAACATTGCGCGCTTCAGGCAGATAGTTGTCCTGGACGGCAGTGATGGCAAAGATGTCCGGAGTATCCGGCAGGATCAATTCGTAGGTCCCGTCGTCACGCGTCACCGCCAGCAGCGGCTTCCCTTGAATTCGGTCGAAGCGCACAGTGGTTCGAGGGACCGGTTTGCCTGTTTTCCGATCCGTGACGATTCCCTTCAAAATACTTTCTGCTCGAACATCATTAACTGCCGCGGTTGATAACTTGGGTTGAGGGCGAGGAATCGATGCGGGCGCTGTCACGATCTGAGGAGCTTCCGGACGCACTGCACTCGTCGCAGGTCCAGGCAACGCCGCTTCGACCGCCACCGGTGGCCGGGGGATTTCTTGACGAGGGGTAACCTCGGCCATCTTCGGCAGACTTCGCGAGATCTCACGGCGCGATCGCGGACCGCTTGTCACTTCGGGACGCGACTGCGGTCCGGGCTCGTCCACCGCTCCCGAAATCACCGGTGCAGGGACTCGCCGATCAGTTGTCATCTCGATTTGTTCTGGAATGACCGACGCGGCAACAGGAGGATGAAATGAGGGCGATTCCATCGGTCTCGAGAGCGGTCGCCGGTTGTCGGCGAATGCGGCCGGCTCAACGTCAATCGGCCGCGATGAAGAGCGATTCGGCGATCGGCGTGCGAAGGGGATGGCTGTCCCTTCGCGCGAATCCGACATCTCAGAACGAGATTGCGATTCGGCGGCGGAGTCGTGCGTGAGTGTCAACTGAATCGGTGTCTCCACCAGTTCGGGCTCGTTATTGCTGACCACCGAATTGGATTCGACGACACTCACCCAGCTCAGGCCGAGGCAAAGATGAACCAGCACCGACAGAGAGAACGACTTTCCGATTGGATGACGATCACCCCAGGAGGTGCTGAGCATCGTCAACAGTTGCGCGACTGCCGCAAGAGTACAGAGGACGAGGCCGACGCGCAAAATTCGGGCCGTGACGGAGGCGTCCGGGCCTCCGAAGAGGATTTCCAGCAATTGATGCAACCAAGCGAAATCCATATCAATTCATCGTCAGACAATCAGTTTTTCGGATTGGAATGATCGACAATCTGATCGACGGCATCTCATTCCGTCAATACCGCCTTTGCGGACCGGGGAAGAGATCGAGAGTCAATCGGACTCAGATCAACGGAATCGCGGTTAATGATGACTGAAGTGGTCGCCGTGACAGAAGATTCGTCGTATGCTTTCGAATCGGGATCTCTTTCTTCACCGACCCGTGTGCATTTCACCACACTTCTCATCCAGGATAGCTTCCATGCTTCGATTTTTCCGGCGATCGGCCCCTGCGGCGATGATGGCTCTCGCTGCCGTTCTGGCTCCGATTCTGGCATCCACCACGAACGCTTGTACGCGGGCCCTGTACTTCGGCAGGCAAGGGCAGACGGTGACTGGTCGCTCGATGGACTGGGCCGAGGACATGCACAGCAACCTATGGGCATTTCCGCGCGGGATGGCTCGCGATGGTGGAATGGGTGCGGGCTCGCTGAAGTGGACCAGCAAGTACGGCAGCGTGACCACTTCGGTTTATGAAGCGGCAACGAGCGACGGCATGAACGAAAAAGGATTGGTGGCGAACCTGCTGTACCTGGCCGAGTCCGAGTATCCTCCTCAGTCGGATACACGTCCTGCAGTGATGATTTCGGCGTGGGCTCAGTACGTTCTCGACAATTTCGCCACTGTAGAAGAAGCCGTGGCGGATGCGAAGAAAGACGCGTTCCGCGTCGTCGCGGTCGAAGCACCGAATGGGGCCAAGGGGACGGTGCATCTGTCGATCTCGGACGTGGGGGGCGATTCGGCGATCCTGGAATATGTGAACGGGAAACTGGTCATTCACCACGGCCGCGAGTATCAGGTGATGACGAACTCGCCGAT
>CBIHQO010000338.1:0-7125 GCA_966211735.1 uncultured Schlesneria sp. | reverse complement strand
CCGTCATCTGCTGAATCGTTCCGGACTCATCGAACGTGATGAAGCACAGGGCTCCGCGAACGACCACGATGCTTTCGTCTTTAGGAGGGGCCAGATGTCGATGCGGTGGGATATACGTGCCCGGTTGCATCACGTTAAACATGCGATGCAGCAGCGCGTCGGCAGACTTATGCAGCGGCAGGATCACTCGCTTTCGGTCGTTCACCCGCGACGTCTGCACGGCCTGCTCTAGCAACTCGTTTGTGAGCAGTGTGACCGCGCTCGACGGAGCGTCTAAGGCTCGTCGCCTGGGATCGATTGGAGTCTGCATCTGGCGATCCTTCGTGGGCTTTTACTGTTAGACGTACTGCCGCTCCAGCATGCTGGCCGCGGATTCGTCGAGCAAGTCGGACCGGCGGACCTGTTCAAAGCGGTCGAGCAGATCCTCGGGTGTGATGCGCCGTTTCTCAGCACCTTGAATATCATGTAGGACGCGACCGCGGACCATCATGATCAGGCGGTCACCCAGATGGGCCGCCTGCTGCATCGAGTGCGTCACCATCATCGTCGTCAGCTTGTCCCTTCGAATGACTTCTTCGGTCAGGCGAATCACCTGATCGGCACTCTTTGGATCCAGGGCGGCGGTATGTTCGTCCAATAGCAACAGATCGGGCTTGATCAGGCCCGCCATCAATAATGTCAGCGATTGCCGCTGCCCGCCGGAAAGACTGCCGATCGCGTTTCCCAGGCGATTTTCCAATCCCAAGCCCATGCTGCGGACTCGCTCGTACATTTCCGTTTTCGTAGACGGACTGAGCGCCCAGCCTAATCCCCGCGTGCGGCCTCGATGAGCGGCCAGCGCCAGGTTCTCAGCGATCGTCAGCGACGGCGCGGTTCCTGTGAACGGGTTCTGAAAGACGCGGCCGATGTACTTCGCGCGACGGTGCTCGGGCCAGTTCGTCACGTCTTCGCCCTTCAACCTGATTCGGCCGGAATCGACAATAAACGAGCCCGCCACCGCATTCAGCAGTGTCGATTTGCCAGACCCATTGGTTCCAATCACGATCACGAACGAGCCGTCTTCGATTTTGAGATCAACTCCTTGCAGAGCGCGGACCTCATTGGGCGTTCCCGCATGAAACGTCTTCTTGATGTGTTCGATGTCGAGCATTTCGCGACTCGTTCCCCGTAAGTCAGTTCGTCATTCAAGCAAGAATGTGGCCAGCCTCATTCGTAGAGCTAGGCCTTACCAAGAGGACTAAGTTTGCGTCGAGCGATATCGATCGCGTTTGGTGCCACCAGCGCGATCAGCACGAATACGGCTGTGACCAATTTCAAATCGTTCGGGTTCAGACCCCACCGCAGCGCGATCGCGACCAGCAATCGAAACAAGATCGATCCCATGATGGTTCCGACCACCAGCATCCCGATCTGGCGCGAGTTCACCAGGGATTCGCCGATAATGACGCTGGCCAGCCCCCACACGACCATCCCCAGCCCCATCTGCACGTCGGCATAGCCCTGATACTGAACGAGCAACGCGCCGGATAGTGCAACCAACCCGTTCGAGAGTGCCAGTCCAAAGGTCAGCATCCAGCCAACTTCCACCCCCAAGGCACGAATCATCTGCTCATTGTCACCAGTGGCCCGCATGGCCAGTCCCAGGTTCGTCTTGAAGAAGGCGTACATGATGCCAGAAATCAGCGCAATGATAGCCAGCACCAGAATCACGACCAGGACTTCTTGAACAGGGATATCCCAGCGACCGATCGTCCACTTCAACTCGGGTGACACCGCCTTCTGAGCCATCGAGACGACAGTCTGCTCTTTGAAGAGCGGCAAGTTACTGCGGTTCATCACACGCAGATTGACCGAGTAGAGCGCGGTCATCACCAGGATCCCCGCCAGCAAACCATTGATCTGCAAACGCGTCGTCAAGATGCCAGTCACCGTTCCCGCGCAAGCACCAGCCAAAAAGGCGATAAATGTCGCGAGCCAGGGATTCCAGCCCGAGACGAGCAGGGTTCCAGCAACCGCGCCACCCAGGGCGATCGAACCTTCCACGGTCAGATCCCGAAATGCCAGAATACGAAAACTGATCAGCACCCCCAGTGCGAGCAGCGACAGAATCAACCCCACGGAAACCGAACCAATCAATTGCATCATCGCTGGGGTCCTTCCGTGACAGTCGTAATCGGCGACATCCAACAGGCCCCGCGAATGAATTCGCTTTCACCGCCACCTGTGATTTCGCGATCATCATTCAGCAGATGCATGACGGTCTGCAGATCTTCCGATTCAAACAACGTTCCCACGACATCCGCCATTTCCAATTTGCGTTTCTTAAAGGGCCGGTATGAAAAGACAGCCGCGTGGAAGTGACCATGGATCTCCGAGCCTGATCCCATCGGCCTGAGCAGCGGAGCCAGTTCGCCCGATGGTACGCCTCGTGATGCCACCCCGACGATCAGAGTTAACGTATGACCATGAGTCCGTTCAGGCGAGAACGACAGCCAGTTGCGTATCTCCGGGTGCGACATTCGTGAGCCCACCGCAGCAGATGTTGGCGAACGTCGCAGCGTGGCACCGATCAATCCCGTCGTCTCGGCGACATAGACCAGACCAGCCAGGTCGGAATCGTTCAACTCCAGGCTCTTCCTGACGAGTGCCGACAACGAAATCCGCTGGCCTTCTTCGGCTGGTTCAAATCGTTGATGTTGTCGCATTCCCCCTCGGCAACGTAATCCGTAAGCCATCTGTACGTGCGGAACAAGCTTTCCCTGTTCCAGTTGAAAGTCGGGCTTGGCCGCGCCAGCGGGTTGCTGCGCCACCGAACCGCCGGCCGCCAGGAATTCCCCAAATCGATTCTGGCACTCGGCATACTTGGAGCCGAAAGCTCCCAAGCCCAAGCCAAACACGTCTGCTCCGAATTCCAACGGTCGGCAATGCTGTTCCAGATACGTTTCCTGTGGAAAGCGAGTGGCATCGCCAATTGCTTCGCAGGTGAGTTCTGCTTTCGGTTCGACATCGTACAGTTCGAAGTTCATCCCCCCTTCGGCAGCGACTCGAAACGTCGGCTGCATCGTGCTGCGGAAGCTACCTGATTGGGCTCGCGCGCGAACTTCGGCCATGTCGCACAACAGCATCTTCGACAGGCCGGTCATCTTGATGACTTCGGCCACTTGAGGCGGGGCGATGCCGACTCCGAAGAAGCCTCGAATAGACTGAAGTTGCTTGTAGGCTCGAACCAAAGCCCCAATCCCGGCGGAGCTCATGTAGCTCACATCCGAAAGATCGAGCACTATCGAATGCGATCCCTGGCGAACAGCCTCGTCAATCGCATCCGAGAGATGCTCGGCCCATTCGTTGTCGAGACGACCGGCAATTCGCATTTCCAGCAGGTCGCCATGATCTTCAGTATTGATTTGCATGGATTGTTATCGTCGAAGAGAAACGCTGTCAGTGTGCGGCCAGGTCAGTCGGCAACGGCTATCAAGCAGCAAAGTTGATCTATTTGTCGATCACTTGGTCGGCGGCTTTTATCAGTGACTCTGGAATCGAGAGCCCCAATTTCCGAGCAGAGACGAGGTTCAAATAAAGCTTACTTTTCGTGGATTGGAAAAAAGGGATCGACGCCGGCTTTTCGCCGCGCATGACTCGTGCCGCAATCTGCGCTGAATCGAGTCCCATATCGTAGTAGTCACGCGTCAGGACCACAGCGGCTCCCTGTTTCGAAGCGCTCCCCAGGAACGCGAAGACTGGTAACTTGGCTTTGGATGTCGCCTGAGCGATCGATGGAAATGCAGCGCCCGTCAGATTGGAGTTTGACAAACAGATCGCATCCAGATGTTGATCGCACAGAGACTGAATACCATCAAGCACCTCAGTCCCGGCGTTGACACCGACGGACGCCAGTTCGTAGCCCGCGGCCCGGGCGGCCTCGACCAGCAATTCATAGCTGTACACAGAGTTCACTTCACCAGGGACGTATAACGTCCCCAGTTTTTTCGCATCGGGCATCAGTTGTCGAATGACAGGCATCATGCGTTTAACGTCATTGGCACCATAGGCCCCGGTAACGTTAGGAAGATGATCGGATTCCGATTTCCCGACACCCGCCGCGAACGGATTGGCGACCATCGTGAAGACGATCGGCAAGCCTTGCGCCTTCTGAACACAGCTTTGCAAGGCCTGCGTCGAAATGGTTAACAACAAATCCGTGTTGTCGGCAACGGCGGCATCCACCAAACCATTGAGCGTCGCCATTTCTCCCTGTGCGTTGAGCATCTTGACGGCATAGTCGCGGCCCTCAACCAGGCCAGACTTCTTCAAGCCTTCTCGCAGGCCACGCTCCGCCTCGGCGACATCGTCTGAATTGACATAACTTACGATGCGAAGCTGCCACAACCTTGCCAACGGCTGATTCTGCGTTGGCGGCGCGGCCACCACGGCGACCGCTTTATCCGTTTGCCCAGCCTCGTCGATGATCGAATCCGCAGACTTGATGACATCATCAGGGAACACCCATTCTCCATTCAGATTCTTCAAAGCAATTTTGTTAATGAATAGTTTTGGGGGAATCGCAATCTCGACCGGGATGCCGGCAATCGGTTCCCCTTTCAGCACTCGAGCCGCGACTCGACCGACAGTTCGGCCCACTTCGTAGTAGTTCGCGCCCACATCGAAGAGAGTCCCTTTCTTGGCGTTGCCGGGCATACAGGTGAACGTCGGAAGATGAGCATCGCTCCCCGTTTTCGCCACCACATCGATCGCACCGAGCATCGTGACATCGCCGCCCACCAACAGCGCTTCGGCTTGCCGATCAATCAACGAGCGAACCGCCTCTTTCACTGTGGAAGTATTCTCGACATTCGCCTCCAGCAGTTCGATCTTCAGCTTCTTGCAAACCTCGCGTGCCAGCTTTGTACTGACTTCAGAATTGATCTCGGCCGGATTCCAACCAATACCGACTTTTGACAATTTCGGATTGATCCTGCGGGCCAGCTCCAAAGCTTGATCCACCGGAGGAAATGTTCCAATCCCTGTCAGGTGGGCGGGATGATCCAGCGGTTCAGTCCCGACCCCAACCCCCGCTTTGACGGGGTCTGAGACCAATCCGAAGACGTGCGGTACCTTTCGCTGCTTATTAGCGTTGGCAAACGACTGCAAGGCTCCGGTCGTCAACGTAATGACCAGATCAAAGTCACCGCCGGCGAGTTCTTGCGAAATCGCATTCGCAGTCGCGATATCCCCCTCGGCATTGAACCGAGTCAGTTTCAGATTCTTTCCGTCGACAAAGCCCGCTTCTTTCAGGCTGTCGATGACGCCCTGCGCGCCCTCGTCGATGATCGGCTGCGACGCCATTTGAAACATGGCGACTCGCATCGTCCGCGTGGGAATTGTCGATTCAGCAGTTGCCAGCGCGATTTCGCGAGGTTTCTGACGAGGAGCTTCCGACAGCAAGAGCACGGCCGACGCCAAAGCAATCAAAAAGAAGCCGAACGAAAGACGCTTCAACGATTCGCCCATGAACCCGGAACTCCATTGCCCTGGTGGCGACTCATATTTGTCTTGAGCCGACCTGTCCTATTGAACTGAGATTGCAATTTCACCGCCCGCGTTCGCAGGATCACAACTCTCGCGCCGCAGTGTAGCGACGGAGTCAGCAGTCGGCGAGGGTTTCGAACCACTGAATGAGACTTTTACGAGCAGGATGCAGATCGTCGTTGCAAATGCCGGCACAACGAATCGATCAATCGCTGCCGTGCCGCATGCCTGGAAAAAGTGTGATCAGCGTTATCGATGAAAGTGACGCTGAGCTGCTGACGCCGAAGCATGCACTTCGCCTGCCGCCGAGCTTGGCCCAGCAGGATGCTGTAGCCCGGATCGGTCGTCGAAAAAAACATCGACAACTGGCGACGCGATGCAACAACGCGTTTGAGATCGCCGGTCAGATCTTGTGTCGTGGGATGCGATGGACCTGTGTTTTCTGTGACTTTAGCAACTTGAGAAGTCCGCCGAGACCCAATCAGACCAAGGCGCTTAGCCACCATCCGCAACGCCCCGCGAACTCCGATTCTGCTGCGACCGGACAACAGCTTCATCCACTTAGCCGGTTGCAGCGCCGACGACAGATAATAGTGTTCGCGAATCAGTTCTTTTGTTGGTGCCGTCTCCAGAGACATCCCATCTTGCCAGAAGTATGTCAGCGGGTTGATCATGATTCCCTCGACGAGATCGACATCGTCGAACTGGGCTGCCGCCTGGAACGAGGCGTAGGCTCCCGAGCAAAGCCCCATCAAAACAAATTGCTGCGGACCGAATCGCTGTCGCAAGGCTTCCATTGTCAGCCCGATGTCGCGAAAAGCGGTCGATGCGTAAGAGTCATTTTCTTGTGACGCCTCCGTCGCGATGCTGTCTCCCAACCCGTTGAGATCGAGGCGCAGACACCGAAAACCGTGTGACGCGAACTGGCGCGCCATTTCGACATTCATCCGCCCGGGACCGATCCGATAGGCCGCTCCAGCATTGAGCAGGATAATCGTCGGCAAGTTTGCTGCGGGTGGCGTGGTTGGCTCGCTGAGAATGCCAAACAGATTCGGCGAGTCACTCAGGCAAATCGCCGTCTCTCTAACACCAGGTGAGCAGAGGATGCTGAGCGGCAACTGATCCAGTGCCAAACGGTTCGCTAGTTCTTCAATCCTCGCTTCGCCACTGGTGCCGTCTTCACCGGAGTCTGCGCGTAGGTCCATCCAGTCGGTGATTTTCTGAATCGCGATTTCCGGCACGAGACCCTGATGGGGTTCAACCAGCATCTGGCTCACACCTGGCACGGCCAATTGCTCGACATCTAGCCCGAGTTTAGTGAAATGATCGAGGACTCGTTGATCGGCTGGTGAATCATCACGATTGGCGATCAACACTCGGCGGCAGACCGGCTTTGACTGCATCAAGCTGGTTTTCGATAGCGCCGCGGCGGTCTCGGCGGTTAAGCGGAACCCGGCCGCGTGGAGTGTTGCAAACGCCTAACATCCCCAGTTATTCCCATCAGACCAAAAAAAGAAGACATTCAAAACACGGACCCACCCCCGGCCCGTGGGCACCCGCGCCCGCGTCAGCCACGTAGGACATCAGCATCGTATCGTC
>CBIHQO010000337.1:0-7127 GCA_966211735.1 uncultured Schlesneria sp. | reverse complement strand
CAAAGCAGCGCCTGCACTGGTTTGGCTACTATTGCCTGTGCATGGGCATGATCGTGCTGATCTGGCAGGCCAGCGAGGGAAACTTGACTCTCTAAACCTGATTATTCGCGTGGGCTGTCGATCGTCATGCGTCGTGGCACAACGACTCATCGTTTAACCGCGTGGGCATCGCCTAACGCGTCCTTCCAGCAAACATCAGTCCTCTCCGCAGTATTTGTCCCATCAGAATGAGACGTATGTGACCGAGGGGACTGTTAACAGATCTCTATTGTCGAGAGTCCAGTTCACGCGCGGGGTGTTGCCCCCGCGGTTACCTGAGTGGTCCCCTGAATCCCGACCGAAGCTAGCTTTCGACGACCATCACAGAATTCCTCGATTGCTGGCGTTGGATACCGGATCGAAGGATGGCAATCACCATGATGAGCGGGCCGACTGGTCCTGGAGTCAGCCACAGCCACCAGATCAGGCCCATCATTAACCACGCCAGCGTTGTGTGTCGATTCAGCCATTCGCCCCAGTCGAGCCGAATGAAACGGCGAAATAGCGGTATGGCGATGAGGCTCAAAATCAGTGCGCCGACCGCGTTGATCCAGCGACGGTCCAGCAGCCAAAAATTGACCGCATGATTGTCTGCAGTCAGCGAGACTCGAAGTGCCTGTGGCAAGTCGACAAACAGTTCTTCAACCTGCAGCAGTCCAGGCTCGACGATCGTGGGGTTGCGCGGTGTCGTGGATGGTTCCATTTGATTGAGCATCGCCACAATACGATTCCATCTTGTCAGGTGCATCGCAATCTTGGCGGTGGGACTCGAAATCCCAATGGGTAGTCGAGCCGTGAATTGGGACTGCAGATCAAGGATCAGGCGACGATTCGCCGCAGCCGCACGCGGGTCATTTCCCAGTGATTCCTGACGAGCGAGCAGCATTTCGAGCCTGTCGAGTGCGGCGTCCATCCAGTCCAATCTCTTCTCTCCCTTACGGGGAATCATCGCCGCGTCACGATAGGGGATCACGGTGACCAGAGTGGTGGTGACATCGATGTGCAATGGTCGCGGGAGTTCTTCGTTTTGAATACGTGCCAGGCCGGATGCGGGAGAGAGACGTTGTTCCCAGTTGATCACCAGCACCGACTCGCGAGCCCCCCCCACAAGCGGAATTTGCAGATGATTCTCAAACGGCGTGGGGAGTGATAAGGGACGTTCGTCGAGGAAGACGGCGATGGCCTGGAAGCCATCCGGAACTTCAAACTGAATCGATTCTCGCGTTTGTGACAAGTAGGCCCGCGAGATCCCGATACGGCTCCCCTGCTCTGTCAGCCAGAGCGAATGATCCAGCATGCGAACTTCGGGATGATCGACGTGTGTGGTGGTTTGGCTGCGATGCAAGCGGATTGGCAAAGTTGCCAATTGATACTCGGCAGCGATTGAATCGGGGCGCAGCTCGCTCAGGATATCGTCGGCCCAAGCGGGCGACTCGCCGGGTTTCAGCTCGGTTCCCTCCAGCGGGGTCCAGGCATCAGCAGGGCTAATCAACAGATGAGTCTGTTGCGAAGTGGCTTCCTGCGGTGCGGGGAATGGTAATGCCCAATCGCCCTTGATCGGCTCTTCAACGACGGTGTCGAACGAGATTAAGACTTCACCGGGGTCGGGTAGCAGTGTCAGGTCCAGTCGTCGCCGACCATCGACAGGTTCATGCCAGTTGGCCTCTGCACGATCAACGCGAACTCGCGACGGATCGAAGCTGACTGGAAAGTGGACCCCCATTCGCCGTGGCGAATCTCCTTCGGGTGCCAACTTCATCTGGCCGGCCAGCTTCCACGTCTGGCCCTCTCCATGAGTCAGCGCGACGGCCGTTCGCACGGCGCAACGCGCTTGAACGGCCGAAATCCTGATGGAAGTTTTGGGGTCTGGATCCGCCGTCTGATAACGGGCGACCAGGCGCGATGCCCCGTCGTTGGCCGTCTCATCGCTGGTTTCAAACGGTGGCACACCGCGCGGCAGCGTCAGTTCGACTTCGACATCCGCTTCGTGCCACAGTTCCCAGCGGGATTCTACTAACTCCGCCTCTTCGCATCGGACAAACGGCAGCGCTGTCGATCGACCGTAACGGACGGGCATGCTTCCTTTCAGCGTCAACTCCTGAATGCCAGTCGTCTTGTCATTGAGGAAGATCACAACCCGAGTGGGAGAACTTGATCGATTTTCTGACCAGCGAAGTCGACGTTCTCCTCCTGCTTCCATCACCGAGATCGATTCAATTTGAAGACGGCGATCCACCAGTAAGAAATGCTGGTAAACCGGAGCCTGTGAAGTTTCAAGTCGTGCCGAAAGCTTCCATTCCAGGCGTCGTCGACCGACGGTCCCAGTTTGGTTCCAGGCGAGGACGCGTCGTCGAGGAATTTGCGGCGTCGCCGTGAACTGTGCAGTAGAGCCGTCTCGTGGCTGAAAAATGACTTGCTGTCGCAACGACGGAGGTGTATCGCCCCAGGCTTGCAGGAAATCGCTTGCCGAGATCGCCGGCAAGAGTTCAGATTCCAGGTTCTGATACTCCAATTTATATTCGAGCGGCGAACTGACGGACCACCAGTTCTGCGTCGTCGAAACTTTGATGCCGGGGCCTCGCGTTAACCCGAAGTGAGGTACCGACCACTGGGTGATACCGTCAGGTGCCGCAATCAGGATCGTTCCATCGATCGTGAATTTTTGCCGCTGCGGTTCGTTAAAGGTAATCCGCAACCGCCGTGGTCCGACTGCTGCATCGATCACTTCCGTACGAAGCAGATTCGTCGTTCGAATCTCACCTTCGCGAACCAGGCTTTTGGGTGGCAGATCGATGTCAATGAAATCGAAGTGACTATCAATGGGTTCACAGCGGATGCGGAATCGCAATTCGCCGTGAGTGGAGCGCAGATCGAGAGATTGCAGTTGAGAGACATCGATTGCCTGAGATCGTGTCTCGGGCGGATTCTGCGACCAGCGAACATCGATTGCACTGGCCGAGCCGACATCAACGCTGAAGTGGCGTCGGTCAGCGACAGCATCGATCGCTCCCTGAGCACCCACCACGTCGAAGAACGCGGCTGATTCCGGGAGTTCGACAGTCCAGTGTGACGCCGTCGCGACCGGGGCTTTCGCCTGAAAACTGCCACCCAATGCCGTACGAACACCGGCTCGCTTCAATTCCAGTTCAATATCGATCGCGCTTGTTGCCGCCGCCGAAGGTTCACGATTCCACGCAATGAGGAATCCCCCTTCGGGGGCAACTTGAGCCGGATGCGGAACGCCGTTGATCTTACAAGCGTCGTTGCTCGTCAGAAACGCATTGGGGATTGGCAGCAGGATCTGATGGTTTGCAGCCGCGTCAAGAAGATGAATCTTAAACCTCGCACGCAGCGAATCTGCTCCTGCGGGACTGGCCGTCAGGTGGTATTGGGCCGATGCGATCAGGGACTTTGGTGCGTGTGCCCTGGCCTGAGTCGCCTGACGCAGCGCCGTCAGCAATTGCTGAGGTAGATAGACCAGTTGCAATTCTTTCGAGGGTTTGCCGTCAGGATCGACAGGGACCAGAACCGTATAGCGACTGGTCAGTGTTTCGGAAGAGACACTCGCGGGGGCAGGATTCGATACAGGTGCCGTTGCGTCTTCTGCATAGCTCGTGACTGCGAAAGTAGCCAGCAGCATGACGGCTGTTCGCCAATCGAAACTGTGGGTACTGCCCAGCGGAACGACCTGCGAAGGTTCACGACGTGGAGAGATCACCGATCGCCGTGGTGATAGCAAGGCGATGACTGTTCCCGCGATCGCGCCCCCAAGGATTTCGGCATACGGTGACGGCGCGAAACAGGCACCGGCGACCAGCAACGCCAACCAATAGGCCGCGATCCGATCTCGATATCTCCAGCCGAGGATTCGTAGGATAATTCCCAACATCAGGTTGACGATCAAAGTGATCCAGGCCAGCAGCTTTGTCTGATGTGTCTGCCACGTTTCCAGTTTGATTTCGCTTGGCGCTGCCGCCGAAATCGCTTCGTGGACCTGCCACTCTGCAGGCGCAATCAATTCGTGGCTGAAGTCGCCAACAGTTTTGTCCGTGGAAAGACTGGGACGCATCACATCTCGCCACGATTCAACCACAAACGGGTTGAAGAAGAGTTCGTTAGCCGGTCGTCCTAAAGGGCCGAAGATCCGTTCGGTCCACGCCGATTTCGGAAGCGGCTGCCTCATCCTGACCCCGATCGGTTCCGCGTATACTTTCACGCTTGGCGGCAGCGCGAATTCCCAGGCAAATCCCAAGACGGGGGCGGAGACCTGCGGAACAAGAATGCGATGAACGGTACGGACATCGCCTCCCTGTGAAGGAATTCGATAGAGCAGTTCAATCAGATCGCGACGCGTCGCGTTCAAGTCGGATAGCAACAGCTCATTTTCCTGACGGTTGGGAACAGTGGCCTGCCCTGCAACCGTCACTTGTTGCAGAATGGCCGACGAAGGCAATCGGATCCGAAGCTCATCACGTGAGGTTCCATTCTCCAATCGAATCTGCGCGCGATACAGGTCATATCCTTGCGGATTGGCCGACAACAGCGAACGCAGTCGCATCGAGACCATCGTCGGGAACTCGTGAGATCGCTCGGGATTTTTCATCGTCAGCGTCAGCTGCGCATTGGCATCGTCAAACGTCCACGTCCGGGTTTGCTCGATGACGCTCATGGCTGAAGCGGGGTCGGTATCAGATTCAATGGCTTCCGTTGCCACCGGCTTCGTTGCCGAATTGTCCATCGATACCGTCTCAACTTGCAGATCGAGAGAGCCGGGTTGCCTGAGTGTGACTTGAGACCGTCGCTCGATTGCTTGCGGAACGACCAGCAACGCCGGGCGTGATTGCGGTAACCAGCGAGTTCCACGGTGACCTTCGATCTTGATTGAACCGATGGACAGCGGAGGCAATCGCAGTTCCCAGAGTTCGCCCGAACTTGGCAAATCCCAATCAGCGTGTTGAGCTGCGGGCATCCGCTGAGCCAGCAGTTCGCCCTGGCGTGGTGTCGACATCGACCAGCGGGTTTCATTGCCCGTCTGAGTGAGATACACCAACAGTCGATCGATCGGAGTCCCTTCCGCCTGACAAGCGATTCGATAGGATTCGGTGTACTCGGCGGCAGAGGCCACAATGATCGTTTCACTCGACGTTGCAACCCGTCGCAGGCGAGATCCCAACTGCAGTGTTCCACCACCGTCAACGGATTCGCGTCGATACCAGAACTCGCTTTGATTCGCTGCCAGTCGTCGCGGACGTATTGCCCAGGCCGACGGATCTTCGGGGGGCGAGATTCGCTCAAGCCGAGAATCTTCAGAAACGAATGGTGAGATTGTTGCCGGCACGACCAGGCCGAGTGTGCTTTCGACGGTATAGCTATTGAGTGGATGCGGCAGCGGAAGCGGAAAAGAGCTGCCTGTCGTCAGTGGACGCCTTCGCGCCAGGACTCGGATCGTACGCGGCACGGTGGGGGCGAGAGCTTCCAGGAATTCGATCGTCAGTAGCGACTGACCACCTGCCTGTGCCGTTGCGTCCCAACCGGCAAGCCGTGCAGTGCCTAACTCAGACGGAAGCCGGACGTCGGTGATTTCCCAGTCCGATGGAAACTGGCATTCGGTCTGAAATACTCCGCCGCTCGATGCAATCCAGGTCAATTCCGATGTCAACGTCCAGGCCAAATCGTTCATCTCGAACAGGCTATGGATCTGTGCTGTCAGAGCGGCTTGCGGACGACCAACTTCCAGGATCAGTTGGGCGTCGGGAAGCATCTGCTGAAACGTATAGCTTTCCCCTTCCGGTGTGTTCGTGGCCGGTGTTTGTTGCCGAAAACCTGTTGGCCGGAACGACCGAAGTTGGAGCGGTGCGACAATCGTCAGTGTGTGACGGCCCCCGACGAAAATCCCTTCCTTCACCGAGATCTGTGGAGAGATCATGGACGCATTGGGTTTCTGCGCAACCCCATCAATCCGAATTGGTCGGCTTCGCCCCTGTAACGAACCTGGCAGGCGGACGTTCAACGTTCCGGCCGCATCTGTCTTGCCAACTCGCGACCAGGTCAACGGGACATCCTGGCCGTAGGTCACGGCATAGACGTCGACACTGGCAGGGATATTAAACGTCAATTCCGTCACTGGCGCATCGAAGACTTCGACCTGAAACACTGTCTGGAATCGCAGATCTTGCTCGCGGACAATCGCTCCTAATTCTTGTTCATACAGAATCACGGGCGTACGGGCCGAGGTCGGTTGCGCGTTCGATGTCGCAATTCGGCAGCGACGTTCGTTACCAAGATAGATTCTCCAAACCTGCCAGTTTTCGTCCGATCCTTCGTCGATGCGCCGCGCTTCCGGCGTGGATCGAATGTTCTGGGATTTCGAGACACGCAGGTCCAGCGATGACATCGCTGCGGGGGGAAGTTGCAAGTCAAAATTCAACTCTCCGGCGATATTGCGCCCGGCCGCGCTCCAGTTCATCTGGACTTCGCCTCGGTCGACATCCGCCAGCAGCCAGGACTGCCCCGTTCCGTCTGCTCCCCAAATTGCGAGTCGGTCGGACCAGGCGAGATCCCGCACTGCCAGATTAAATTGGCCAAGCGGCAGCAGTGTGGATTTGTTGCCGACTCGCTGAACGTCGAGTTTCGCGCGGCCGTCGCGCAAGGCATCTCCGGCCAGCGTGGCGGTGTAACGGGCGGATGTGACCAGCGCCGGTTTCGGACCGGATTGCTCGACTTCGCATCCCTTCAGGAGTTGCTCGAATTCCGATCGCTGGATGGCGACCATGTTTTTGGTTTCGCGAAACCACACATCCGACCGATCCGCTGGAACATCAATGCGGATGATCTTGCTTTCGATCCCCTGCGGCGGCGCTGCGTCCAAGACACAACAGCGATCAAGTGCCAGATAGGCTGCCGTGACGAGAACAAGAGCGATGGCGATCCGATAGGCCTGCGATCGCGGTGATGTCATGACACGCCGCTCCCGGTTTCAACTCGAACGCCCTGTGAGCTGTCATGAGCAGGGGGTCGCACCGTCGTGATTTCTTCCGCATCGGGCTGCTCGATCTCCGATCGACTGCCATGTGCGACTGCGAGTTCCG
>CBIHQO010000336.1:0-7138 GCA_966211735.1 uncultured Schlesneria sp. | reverse complement strand
GTCGGCACAGACGAAACCGAACGAGCAGCCGCAACAGGACGCTGCGCCATTCCGGCCGGAAAGCTCGTTGATTGTCCCCTTTGATGCGGGCACAGACCCCTTGGCCGCTGACAAGATCCTGCTTCCTTACGAGAAATTCGTCGAGCTATATCGACAGGCGTACCCGAACAAACCGCTGAATGGGGCTGCCCCTGCTCATAGTGGGATTGTGGCCGCGTTCTACTCGGCCAAGGTCGTTGCGAACGAAAAGACTCCCGATGATTCGACCGTGGAAGTGACCGCGCGGTACGCGATCCGCAGCTATGTGGACGGGCAACTACAGGTCGAACTGCCGGTCGGTGCGGTGGCGGCACGCGAAGCGAAACTGGACGGGAAGAACGCTGCACTCATCGTGAATGGTGTCTGTACCAAGGTCGTGATCTCCGACCCGGGACTGCACGTCCTTGATTTCGTGTTCTCCGTGTCGGCTCGTCTTTCGGGCGCGACCGGAGCAGTGACAGTACCGCTGCTGCCGGTGCCGACCGGAAAGCTGTCATTCACGCTGCCGTCGAAAGACTTGTCCGTCCGCATCAATGGCTCATCGACGATCTTTCGCAGAGTGACCACGGGTGACGTTCAATCGATCGAGGTTCCCGTCGATAAGGGCGGCGATGTCACGATTGCCTGGCAGCCCGAACAAGCCAAGGGGGCCGCTGCGGCCGTCGTTCACGTCGATTCCGTGCAGGCGGTCACGCTGACAGATGCAGGCATTCGAGTCAGCACCGGCTTCCAGTATCGAGTTCGACAGGGGGGCGTGGCGGATGTGACGTTGTCGCTGCCAGCCACCTATCGACTGCAGGCCGTAAATGGATCTGATGTCGGGGGATGGGAATTGCAGGGTGAAGGGGACGCTCGCAAGTTGCGAGTCATCTTCCGGCGAAATGTGTCTGATACGACGCAACTGACCGTGGAAGCATTCCTGGATACGCGCGTTGGCACCGAAGCCGTCGTTGTCGATCTGCCGCAACTCGCCCCTCTGGAAGTGACCAACGAGATTGGTCAGGTCGCCGTGTTTGCTGGGAATCAATTCACCCTGCGAGCAGACAAGGTGGAGTCGCTCTCGCAGATTGACGCCGACAAATTCACAACGTCGGTTCCCGTGAGTCGGCCTAACGTCGTACCGCAGTTGGCCTATCGCTTCTCCAAGCGGCCGTTTGCTCTCACCCTGCGAGTCACTCGACAGGAGTCTCAGGCCAATGTCACGGCCCAGCAGGCCGCTTTTGTGATGCAGCGCAAGCAGCAACTGACGACTCGTTTGGTCTATAACCTGACCGGCGCCCCACGGTCGTCGTTCAACATCGCTCTGCCTGCGGGCTATGTCGTCCTGGACGTTAAAGCGACCGGGTTGCACGACTGGTCGTTGGGGAAGCAAGACGACAAAACAACGCTGACAATCGATCTGGACGGACCTCGACTGGGGATTGCCGAAGTGGTGCTATCGGGGACGGTGCCGCGCGAAAACGCGACAACAGCCGCAGAAGTCGTCTTTCCTCATCCCACCGATGCCACGAAGCTGAACTCGATGGCGGCCGTCTGGCTGGATGAAGGATTCACCGGAACGCTCGATAGCTTTGACGGCTGGCGTTCGGTCGACGCAGGACTCGTTAGCGGCGATTTGAAAGCCGTTCGTCCCGATCTGCCGGTCCAATTCGCGTTTCAATCGACGGCCAGTGCGCCCGAAACCATCAAGATCTTGCTGCAACGTGCCACACCACGACTAACGGCCAATGGACTGGCGATGGTTTCGGTCACGGATGTGGCGGTGGTGCATACGCTGGCATTGCAGTGGCAGATCGACTCGGCGACAACGGATTCGCTGGTGTTTACGACCCCCAGCTTTCTGGCGGGTAAGTTGGAATTTACCGGGACCGGGATTCGCGAAACGACGCACGTCGAGGCCGGCGATGGCCGCACGCGCTGGACGATCTGGCTGCGGACGCCCGTCAGTGGCAAGTATTTCGTGGCCGCTGTGGCCACACTGCCGCCCGCATCCAAAGAAGTGGCTGCCCCGGCGATTGTCTTCGAGCAAGGGAACGGCGTTACGACTCCCGTGGAGGGACAGCGACAGTATGTCCTGCTGATCAATCTGTCGCAGAGTCAACTGACTTCGGCGTCCCCCGAATTGACGGAATCGGTCCAGCGCGAAGATGTGCCGGTGGTGGTCGATCAATCGCTCGTCGATCAGGCGACCGAACTGGTCCGAGTAAAGCAACTGTTGACTGCACCGCGATGGACGTTGCAGACGTTCGCGCAAACGGCGAGCGTCCCTGCTTCGGTCAACGTGGCAGATTTGACGACGATCGTCAGTCGAGATGGGACGTACCGCGGACAGGCCATCTACACCATCAAGAATCGCTCGCGTCAGTTCCTGGCGCTGAAGATGCCTGAGAATGCCGAATTGTTGTCCGTCTTCGTTGGCAACGTCCCATCACGAGCGGTGACGACCAAACGGAAGAACGACACGATTCAACTGATCGCGCTTCCCAAGACCAGTGCCGCCAGCCTCGCCTTTCCCGTCAGGACCATTTGGCGCGGGCGCCTGGGGAGGGAACTGCCCAAGCATGCTCGCTTGTTGCGACAAGAGGTTGACATCCCGGCTCCGATCGTCGTCAGTCAGCAGGATGATCCCGATTTTGGAATTCCTGTCGCGCGGACACGCTGGACGGTGTGGTTGCCGGACGATCTCGATGTGCAGCCATTGAAGGCCTCCGTCCGCAACAATTTGACGCTGCAGTCCGATGATGCCCCTGATCTGCTCTATCAGAAAGCAGCAGTGCAAGAGCTGTCCGAACTGTTGGGGTTTGTCGAGCAGAACTACTCGTACAACACTCGAGGCGAAGGACGCCGTGCTCAAGCGACTAACAATATGAAGCAGATCGGACTGGCTCTCGACAACGCCACGCAGTTAAGTCAGTCGGTGGGCAGCGTCAGTGGGGATCAGGATTTTGTTCAGCAGCGCGATGTGGCACTGAAACGTCTGTCTGACCTGCAGAAATCAATCCAGACAGATCAACAGCAATTGCCGGCGATGGACACCAACGGCATTGATCAGTCTGGCACGACGGTCCGTGGAATCCAACTGAATGGTTCATTTCTCGGCAGTACCTTCAGTGGGCAGCAATCCGAATTGTCGAACGTGATATCGAACAACAACTCACTCATTCGAGGAAACGCATTCGACGGACTGCAACTGAATTCAAAAGGCGAAGTGAGTGAATTCTCTTTCGAATTGAAGAACAAGGACGCAGAGAGATCTTCGGGCAAGGAAAGCGGCAAACCTGCCTCCGCGAAGGGCAATGTCGCTGGCCAGCAGACTCGTCAAAGCTTCCAGCTTGGGAACGGGGTGAATATCGAATCGTTGAATAACGACATCAATGCTCAGAAACAGGCCGGTCAGCAGGGCCAACAAGGACAACTTCAGCAACTGGGCCGAGGCCGGATGATGGCGCAGCCAGGGCCCATGGTGGATGGCCCAGGTCCAGGTGGCGGACTGCGATATCAAGTAACGGCCGAACCAAATCGGGCCAATGCGACTTATCCAAACAGTGGGGCTATCACTTATCCACAAATGAATCCGCAAAATGGACAGCCACTCGCTCAGCAGCCACAGGGGGGGCAATTCGGTTTCGGCGGCCAACAAGGATTGTGGATGGCCAACCCCGCGAATCCGCAAGCCATGGGCGGCGGATTTGGTGGCGGGATGAATGGTCAGCAAGGCGGACATGGGGGATTCGTCGGCCAACTGGGTGGTCAGTTTGGCAACGTCGGCGGCAGTGGGGCCCTCGGTCCGGGTTCTGGCGGGCCTGAAGGTCCGCGTGGGTACACGCAATACGGTGATTTCGCTCCCGGTGCGACGACAGCGCCGGTTGAGGAGAAGCGGAGGCTTTCCGTTGTTGGATCTGATTCCAAGGGCGGTGCGGCTTTGGACGATTTTGCGTTGGGGGCGAACGTGGCCGGTCAAGGAATCGCTCAAAATGAACGTGTGATTTTAATGGGAATTAACCCTGGTGGCGGCGAACAATTGCGTATGCCGACCGGCGGGTTGTCGCTCGGGTTTGACTTGCCCACGACTGGCAAGAAACTGGTGTTCTCCAAGGCGGGGGGAGATCCGAAGCTGGCGCTGGCCGTCAGGCCTCAGGAAACCGTCCGCTGGGGATTGAATCTGGTCTGGTCGGGGATCTGGCTGGCGATCGGGATTGGCATCGCGCTGGCGGTTCGCAGCACTTCGATGTCGGGCCGTCTTCCTCAACAACTGTTGATCGCGATTGCGGCTCTCAGCATTCTGGGCTTTATCGTCCTGCCAAGCCCGCTCAATGGTTGTGCGTTCATCACGTTTGTGGTGGTCAGCCTGATCATCGCCTGGATCAATCGTCGGGCGCCGGAAACGATCTGAGTGCAAAATCTCTTTCGTTTGTGATACGTCGGTTGCTGCGTGCTGACTGCCGTGGCAGGGCCATCGCCTTTATCGCAATGCGGTGAGTGGCACGCCATGAGTCCTCGAAGGGCGTGGGATTTCGGCTTCATTCATGACCACGCCCTTCGCAAAGCCTCAGAGCGTGCCACCCAAATTGAAAAAAGCGATTGACCCGCTTCCCGCCTTTGAGTGTTGACTTCCCGGATGGCTCGGCGAAGATGGGCGAAGTTTACCTTTGCTCAACTTCCCGCTCGCAGACTTGCCCGCCACAATGACTTCGCTCTCCCCTGCTCCCACGATTCGTGCCGTCTGTTTTGATCTCGACGGTTTGATGTTCAATACCGAGCACGTTTTTTATGAGTCCGCCGACGTGCTGCTGCAACGGCGGGGACTGGCGATGTCGCGCGGAGCGATGGACGCCATGCTGGGGCGGCGTCCGTTGGAATCGTTCCAGGCTCTGATCGACTTTTTGGGATTGAAAGAAGGTCCAGCCGAGCTGCTTACGGAATCTCGCGTCGTCTTCCATGAACTGCTGCTGACGAAACTACAGCCGATGCCGGGATTGTTTGAACTGCTGGACCTCATCGAAGCCGTTGGTTTGCCCAAAGGGGTTGCGACCTCATCACCGCGCGATTACCTGGAAGATGTCTTCGGCCGGTTCAACCTGCTGTCGCGGTTTTCGATTGCGTTGACTGCCGAGAGTGTGACGCACGGCAAACCGAATCCAGAGATCTATCTGAAAGCCGCCGAACAACTGGGCGTTCAACCAGGCGAGATGCTGGTCTTAGAGGACACTCAAACCGGCACAAGAGCCGGGGCCGCCGCAGGGGCCTATGTCGTGTCGGTGCCTCATGAACACACGGCGACTCACGATTTTTCACAGGCGAAGTACATCGCTACGGGATTGAATGATCCGTTCGTGATTGGCTTGGTTCAAGGGGTCAAATAAACAAGCCCCCTTCTCTCCCAGTAGAGAAAAGGGGCCTTCAATTCTTGGCGTTCGCAATCCGCTACTTCACGTCCAGCAGTTCGACGATGAAGTGCAGTGTCGAATCGGGCGGGATCACGGGTGGTTTCCCTCTGGGACCATAACCAAGTTTGCTGGGGATTTCCAACTCGATCATGCCGCCGGTGCCGATCAGTTGTAACCCTTCGGTCCAACCGGGGACGACTTGACCCAAGCCAAAGTCGATCGGCTGGCCGCGATCGTACGACGAATCAAACTGCTTTCCATCGTCCAGCCATCCCTTGTAATGTACCTTGACCGAATTGGCCGCCGTCGGTTTCCTCCCATCCGACTTGCGTCGAATGCGATATTTCAGGCCGGAGGCGGTGGTTGTGAATTCTTCGGGGGCGTCCTCATCGACTTTGCCGACCAGAGCCGGGTTGCCCGACGGAGGCGACGCCGCTGGATCCGAGGCCTTCGGCGCATCCATCACCTTGAGCAGTTCAATCAGATAGTGCAGTTTCGGCAACCCGGGACGACCCTCGACTCCTTCTGTCGCTGGCACTTCCAATTCGATCATTCCGCCGACGCCGATCAGTTGGATTCCCTCGGCTCGCCCGCGAGCAGGATCGGCGCTCAGTTGCAGCGTGCCTGGCGTACCGGCTGTCCCATAAGTCGTTTCGAATATGGTGCCGTCGTCCAGCCAGGCTCGGTAATTGACATACACCATCTGGTCCTTGGTCGGTTTTTCGCCATCCGACTTGCGGCGGATGCGGTATTTCAATCCCGATTCGGTTGTCGAAAACTCTTCGGGAGCATCCGGATCGACTGGGCCAGGAGCCTTTGCCGGAATTTTCGGCTTTTCGACCTTGGTCGTTCTGGCAGGTGATTCGTATTCACAACCTGCGCAGGAAACAATAACCAGCAGACTTAACAGTGCGGCGCGCCAACCTTGCATAATCTCTGCAACTCCCGATGGCTGTTCAAATGGCGCTGGCTGGAACACGGCCGACGCGAATCGTATGATCGGTGATGAATCCGCCAATTTCCACCCAGAATTGTCGTCTCGTTTCGAAGGGATGGAAGCCAGCGCGGTGAGTCTACGAAAAAGACGCACTCGACGTTGGACTCATGCCTCTTGAAACCTTGGAATCACCCCCGAAAAATATCTGGAGACCGTCGTTATGCAGCCGTGGCAGATCGGAGTTTTTGCGTCAGTTGACGCCGGGCTAGGCGTGCATCTCGATGTGGCACAGGAGTTGGGAATTCCCACTGTGCAAGTGCATGCTCCGCATCAACAGACACGAACTCAGGCCGCGGCAGATGCCTTTCTGGCTCGCACCAAAGCGGCAGGAATCACGGTGACCTGCGTGTTTGGCGGGTTCGACGGCGAAAGCTATGCGGACATCCCGACTACGTCTCGGACTGTCGGACTGGTTCCTGAAGAGTCGCGAGCGGCTCGTGTCCAGGAAATGAAAGAGATCTCTGATTTCGCGAAACTGCTGGGCTGCGAAGCTGTTGGCTTACATATCGGATTTGTCCCCCCGGATCGCAACAGTGCGGGCTACAAGAGCTTGATCGAGACGACCCGAGGCCTGCTCGACCATGTCGGCGCGAATGGGCAGCGGTTGCATCTGGAAACGGGACAAGAGTCGGCCGATCATCTGTTGGAATTTATTCACGATGTCGAACGATCAAACCTGTTCATCAATTTCGACCCCGCTAATATGATTCTGTAC
>CBIHQO010000335.1:0-7139 GCA_966211735.1 uncultured Schlesneria sp. | reverse complement strand
AGACTTCGGTCTGCCGGCCATCATTGCGGTTGATTTCTATCTTGTAACCTTCCCCCGTTATCTAATGATTAATCGTCATATTCCCTACACTCGTCAAAGTCGGTCGACAATCTGCGTGCCCTGATGAGGATGCCGAGACTAATCCACGCCAGACGGAATGCCTTTGTCAGAATCACTTGGAGTGGCATAACCCTGCGGTTCTCGACAGGCGGCGCTAGTGCAGCCAACGATCACAACCAAAATCAAAAAAGCTAGGCTTCGCATCTGAATACTCCACTTGATCGATTTCGAGCCGGATGACGGCGCTTGGTAGAAGTCCGCGCGGGAAGTGGCGTCGATCAGGCTTGGATCACATAGATCAGCGATGAAATATCATCGTCATTGCTATGATCATCGCAATCGCCAAAAGTGGTGTTCTCGGATTTCTCAATCAGCTTGAGTGGCAGAAATTGCCTGAGCCCTGTTGAGGGGCAATTGCTGAATCGTGCCTAATAGTTAATTTGCAGTTGCGACCGCAGAATTTGTCCTCGGAAGTTCTTGTACGAAATGCCTCCGGGTTCGTCGTTCGGATCCAGGTTGATGCCGTTCACGAAGCCGTATTCGACGACGAGTTCCAATTCTTTTCGAATCTGCCACTCAACTCCAAGGGAGTATTCATCGTGATTTCCGTAGGGCGCGTTCGGAACCGAGCGGTATCCACCATGGTAATGTTGATAGCGGGCGTACGGAAAAAAGATGCCATTGTTTGGAGTGTCCAACTTGTACGTGGCCATGGCATATCCCCCTTGTAGAGAACGAACTTCGACGGCCGTCTGTGAATTGTTGAGACCCGGTCCTTGGCCAACGTTCCATTCCGCCTGGAATCCAAATGGCTGCGGGTACCAGACGAATGTGCCGGCCAGCCGCTGATCCCTCAAACCTGAGTATCCCGTATTCGCGGGTGTGATCGATCCTTGACCTTGTGGTCGAATCGGGGCACCCTCGACGACCGTTTTACCAACGTAGCCTTGAAGGCTCATTTCAACGGCCTGACCGCTGGGCAACAGGAAGGGCCAGGTGAATCGAGCTACGGTGTTCAAACTGCGGTTCAGATCGAGCATCGATCCCCCTTGACCATTGTAAACTCCGATTCCGAAGATCCCGTAGTTGCCGGTCCCCTTCAGTCCCCCTTCGGCCAAGTCCTTCAAGAGCTTCTGCTTCTCGACGGGTGTCCAATAATAGAAGACGCCCAGGTCGCGCTGATTGGGGCTATCGCCTGAATCGATCGCGTCACTTCGATCGAGCGGTATTCGATTGCCGCTCGACTGCATCTCTTCAAAGCCCCAGGGAAGCTTCGACTGTCCCACGCGAAGACGGTTGACCTTGTCGGTGTCAATGTAGATATCACCGTAGAGGTCGCGAATCTGAGCGAAAAATGTGTTGGAACTATCGGCGGGCGTGTTCGCGAAATCAGACTGAAAATACAGCAGAAGGTGATCGCTCACTTCCTCGGCGAGAATCAATCGGGCCCGACGAATCGAGAACGTCCCCGTGGTGCCTGAGATCGAGTGATCCCCGAAAAGATTCGGTGGTGCTCCATTCGGATCTTGCGTCAACGCTCGACCGAGTCGGATCTGGCTATAACCCCGGATCGTCATCTTTTCATACCACGGTTTGCTCTTCGCTCCCAACTGAGAATGAAATGAGTCAAACAGCGAACGCAGGCCGTAATTGTTTCCGTCTGCAAACTGCGAGTCGAGCGTTTGCGGCGGTACTACTTGTGTGAGTCCATCTTCTGCTTCACCGGCGTCGGACTGCATTGTGTTCGAGATCAGGATGCTATGGCCAGCAGACGAATTCTTGGACTGCTGCAGGTCGTCCAATTGATGGGCGAGGATATTCAGTCGTTCGTTGATCGCCGCATTCTCGATGTCACGCTGAGACAGTCGCTCGGAAAGCGATTCATTCTCCTGTGATAGCCGGTCGAGTCGTTCGCGCATCTGCGGGTGCAGGACAGTCAGAGTATCGCCAGATGGAGCTAGCAGTTCCGGTTCGAGGAGCGGCAACGGATCCGCTCCGTAGCACCAACTGACCAGGCAGGCGCACAGAACCCATCCCACTAAAGGGAAATGAGTTCGGGGCAGGAAAACGGGCCTGTGGTGCAGCAGTCGCACTGACTTCGCTCCGATTGTGAAGATTCAGGGAAACTGCGATTTATCGCTTCCTGAATATTAAGGCAATCGGACTTAGCGAATACTCGTTGCGTGCGGCAGATTCAGCCGATAGCCATTGTCTGTCGAAAGGATTCCTTCCGAACAGGGTCCATGAATTGGTCAACTGGCTACTTCATTTGCAATGACTTAACCAAGCCAATCTACGGTCTGGGCATAGCCCGCCGGTGAATGTGGATGAGCAGCACAATATCTCGAATAGTTCTCTTTGCGGCTTTGGTGCACTAAGATGTTTTTGGTGACTGAGCCACTCGAAATCGACGTTTCACAACGTGAGCCACATCTGGAGATTCCCATGGCTGATCTAACGACTCTTCAAACTTCGCGTGATGGTCGCCGCTCCGCGACATGGGTTCGACTCACGAAAGCCTTCGAGGCGCTCGGGATTGCAGGTGCACTGATCGCGGCGGGAATGGTGTCAGTGTCACAAACTGGCTATTCGCAAGAATCGAAGACTAGCGATGCCAAGAAGCCGGATCTGTCGAATCGGGGTGCGGTTGGGGTGTTCCTTTACGAATCGGAAGATCACGTACTTGTTTCTAAAGTGGTTCCGAAGAGCCCCGCGGAGAAAGTGGGATTGCGGGTGGGTGACGATATTCGGTACGTGGACAAGGAACGCATCAAAAGCGCACAAGGACTGATCGACGAAATCGCGTCAGTTCATCCGGGGACTCAAGTCGATGTCATCATTCGGCGAGGGGGTGAACGTCAGACACTCAAAATACAAGTCGTTAGCCACGAGGATCTATTTCCGAACACGCCGCCAGCGAAGCCTGTGGCCACGGCAACGGTTCCTGTTGCAACTGCTTCAAGTCCAATTTCGCCGGAAGCAGCCCGTCGCCTGCGCGTACTGGAGATGCAACTGGCGAGGATGCAGGCCGAAATGGACCAATTGAAGTCGAAGCCCTATATTCCAAAACCAGCTCCGCCGACGCAAAACTTCGACTTCAACAATTGGCTGGAACAACATCGCCTGGGCGACAATGACGGCGATCCGTCACTGTTTCAATAGAGGACATTGTCGCTTCGCGGCAATCATCGGGGCCTAGTAGCTCATGTCCATACGGGCTCCGATGGATTGGATCGTGCCATCGCCGAGGAATTTGGAGCCAACCAGAGTTCCGTTGCCGGCGTTGAGGGTTCCCGGGGAGTTCTGCACAAAGCCGCAGACGTAGTTCACCATGAATCGCAGGTTCGGATTCAGCCACCAGTTCAGTCCGACCGTGACGTTCTGATTGAATCCACCGCTGACTTGTCCCGAATTCAAATCGAGCCAGTCATATCGCAGTCCGACTTGCCACGCGCCATATTTACAGTCGGAGAACCTCAAATTTTCTTTGGGGATGGTTCGCCCAAAAACACCCGATTGACGATTGTAGGAACGGTTCTCTCCGGTCAGGAAATACATCGACGAGACATATCCGCCCTGCATGAACAAGGCTCCATCATTGCCGAGCTGCGTGTTTGAGGTCTGAAAAGGGCGGGCTCCCTGCAGGAAACTGGCGATATATTCGGATTGAAGTAGCCAGGGGCCCATCTGAACTGCGAATTCCGGATTGATCAGAGTCTGATTGTCCGCGAAGAAGTTTCCGGTATCCGCGTAGTTGGGAGTCAAGGTCGAGGCCGCGTTTCGCAGGTCGCCGCGTGAACGGATACGAATGTTCGCTCCTTGGTTCGCTCCGTTCAACTGAGTATTGAATTGCCGGAATTCGGAACTGATACCGGCATGAATCAGACAGCGTCCATTCGATTCTTCATCATAATACGGCGTCCAGAAAACTCGTCCGCCATACATCCACGCATCTCCCAGGCTGTACGTATATCCCGAGTCATACGCGTTATTCTTGTAGACCCCTGCCTGCCAGCCGATGCTCTTGTCGGCTGAGTTTTCATAGAACGAAACCCCGGGCGCGTAGCCGTTATTATTAGGGCCAGTGAATGCATCCGTCAGTGGTGCTCGTTCCATGAAATCGGTGAAGCGGGCACTTTCAATGTGCTCCATGCTCAACCAGTTCTGCTGGTTACCGACTCGCACGTTACCTAGAACCGGCACTTCCCGAATGGTCGCGAACACCGTCGTCGGCTGCATCGCGTTGACGGTGTTTCCACTTTGAACACCGTTACCCCCATTGGCAGTGGTGGCCTGCAGACCGTTGGCCGGGTTGGAGGGATTGTTCACGCCTGGAATACCTGGCGAAGTATTCTGCAATGCGAGTGCGAAATCGAATTCACTGACGTAGTCGATGTTGTGCCACATGCTCCCTTCAGTACGAAAACGCAATCGGCGGAACTCAACCGAGTCCTGCAGTCCATACGGTTGGGGAATCCTGACGCCGTTCGAAGCCGAGGCCATATCGACGGCGTCGAACTGGAACGTCCCGCCAAAACGCATCTTGAAATTTCCGTCATTCGACGTGAAGAAAAGTCCGTCGTTTCCGAAGATTGCCGTGGCCGTTTTGCCATTGTTCAGCTTGGTCATCAAGCCGCCAAGCTTGGATTCCACCGCCAAGATGCGATCGTCCTGTTCGGGATCTTTGGGACTTGGAATCGGCGTCTGCTCGGACAATCGTCGGACATACTTCTGGACCAGGCTTCCGAGCTTACGTTCTTCTTCGGTTTCTTCTTCGTCGGGGTCTTCAGGAGAAGGAGGCAATCCGGAAACCAGCGGGGCCACGATCCGCTCGCTTCGCATCTGGCGGACATCTTCCTCGAGTTGTGCGATCCGCGCACGAGCTTCGTCCAGTTCTGAATCGGCAAACGCCGCCGGTGCCGAGCAGAGGGTCATCAGGCTGACGCTCAACAACGCGGCGAAGAGACTGAATTTGGACAATGCGGGGCATTCTATCACTTGTCTTCCAATCGGACGCTACGAATGTGATGGCAGGAGAAAGAGCATCACAAGCCTGCAACAGGGTCATGACGCGACCCGATCGCTGGATGATCAGTGACCATATCGAGAAGTCGTGCCCAATCGATGGACCTACAATTTACCTAACCGACAAATTCGTGCCATCAAATTGAGAAGAACCGACAGTTCTTGCCTATTCAGCCCATGTTCATGTCGGCGAGAAAGTGCGGCCAACAATCAAGCGGTTGCGCACAGAAGCTTAGGCGCTGACTGATGAGATTAGCGCGGGTCGAACTTACATGCCGCGCTGAAGCATGGGCTAGCTAGGCAGGGTGAGATTTGGCTCGCGGGACGCCACAGTGAGGTGGAGCGCCCCGATCGATGGCGATCACCGTCTTGACGCGGTTAGATCCAGCGGCATAGATGGAAGTAAACTCGATCAGGGCTCTTCAAACGCCCAGGCGGTCTTCCAGTTTTTGCACTTCTGTGCGTGTGTCGTACGGCGAATCCTCGCTGGGAGATTTATGTACCATCGCCCGTGTACACCCAATACTGCCCAGCAATACGAGCATCGCAAGAACTCGAATCATGCGAAAACTCATCTGATCACCATGTTACGGGGCGGGAGGAAGCAAGTTTCCGAGCCAAAACTACTTATCACATCGTGAACGTCGGCGCAGCAACTTGAACCCAATATTCGGAGCTGCCAATTTGTCGTGCGACCCACGCCATCGATCTTTGCTGTCCAGTTGTGCCGGGGTTGGGGCCAATTCATAGCTTTGGGTGCCGATCAGATCCGGAAAATGGCTGCGACACTTGAAGACTCTTCATTGGGCCACATTTTCACTGACTGCCCTTAGTCTCAGTCCAATTCTCTTATCTTGCGCAATCGATACAACCGATAAAGTCAGTGCCAGTGTGAATTCTGGCCAGTAGAGGCTCTACGTTTGCGCAGTGTCCAAGTGACCACCTCGAACCACCAGAGTGAATTGAGAATGATCGTTCGAGCGAGGGACGCGATCCAGCGAAAGGGCAGGATTTCAGATCGACCGACGACACCACCTGTGACAATGAGTCTTCGCCATGCAGTCATTGCGGTCCTGATCGGAACCGCACTTTTCGCTTGCTCGATGGGTACATTCGCGCAAGATGTCGTCACACCGTTAAGCTCGACGGAATTCGATCTCTCAACCGGAAAGGTGGATCCGGCCATACTGCCGGTCGCATTCGCGGAAGAGGCAGATGGAGGCATTGCTTCTTTGGAAACAGCAGAATCGGTCCCACCCCCTCCGACGCCTGGTTTCTCAGACGAAGTTGATTCGTTGAGACGACTCACCGCGGATCTGACGAAACGCCTGAACGAATTGGAGAAGAGCGGCAAGGCGAAGGATGAGGCAGAGGCGAAGAAGGCGAGCACTTTTCCGACCTTCAAGTTGACCGGCTTCCTTCAACTTGACTCTGCGTACTATTCACAGACTCCCTTGAATATTGCGACGGTCGGGGACGCACAAGATGGCACCGGCTTCCGCCGCGCACGGTTGGCCGTGCTGGGTAAAGTCGCGGAAATGACCAACTACCAGCTTGAAATGGACTTCGCTACAGCAGGCCGTCCGAGCTTCTTCGACAACTATCTTGAGCAGGAAAATATTCCGATCTTGGGCGATGTCCGTGTCGGCCAATTCCTGCAACCGTTTAGCGTTGACGCCATGAGCGGCTTCCGCAACTTGCCGTTCCTGGAACGTTCGCTCCCATTTCTTGCGTTCGTGCCGTTTCGACGAGTCGGTGCGATGGCGTCCAATGCCTCAGCGGATGACATGACGCATTGGGCCTATAGTGTTTTTCACACGGGTGGATTCAACAATGCCCCGCTGGGAGATGATCGTTACGCAACTGACTTTGGGGACATCGGCGGATACTCTTTTTCCACTCGTATTACCCATCTGCTCTACTACGACGAGCATGCGCAGGACCGCTACCTGTGGCATGTCGGGATGTCATACGACTACAGCCAGCTTGGTGCGAATACCGCACAGGGCAGCGGAACCGCAGGAAATGCAGGCAGCCCGAAGCCTTTCTATCAA
>CBIHQO010000334.1:0-7155 GCA_966211735.1 uncultured Schlesneria sp. | reverse complement strand
TCTGTGCGGCAGGGGGACCGCGCCCCTTTCTTTTTCAGCCATCCGTTTCACGGGGGCGGGGGGCCGCCCCCGCGCGCCTCACCCGGGAGTGGTATCGACGCGTCGTTCCAGTTCCGCCAGTTCGATCAGCGGCGCAGACGTATGTCGAACCATCGCATCTAACGACGGTGGATCTTTGAACGCCGAGCCGGTCACGAGGCAGACCACATACGCGTTGGGATCGATCAACCCTTCCTTCGCAGCTTGTAACGCTCCAGCGACAGCAGTCGAACCGGCCGGTTCGGCGAAGATCCCTTCTTCGCGAGCGAGACGAGCTTGCGTCTGCCAGACGAATTCATCTTCAACAACGTGCCCGGTCCCGCCATTGCGACGACAGGCAGCGATCACTTCGTTTCCGTCGATCACCGAAGGAACCTGCAGGCCGCTGATGCGACTGGTGCACTGCGTCGTCTGAGCCGCCTTAAGGCCCGCTCGCAATGGACCTGAAATCGTGTTATTGCCCACAGGCTGCACGCACTCGACTTTGGGAAGTTCGCGAACACAGCCCGATTCGAGTAGTTGCTCGTACGCTTTGGCGATCGCCAGCACCAGGCCACCTCCGCCGGCCATCGCGAAGATATGATCCCACGGTTCCGGCCCTTGCTCGGCCAGCTCCAAACCAATCGTCTTGACGCCACTCATCCCCACGGGGCTGAGTGCGAACGCGCTGATCTGCATCTGGGCTGTAGGGCGCGCACTGAGCTGCCGCAAACAATCGATCACGCGATCGGAAACATGGCTATCGATACCAACGCCACGGACGCGATATAGCTTCGCTCCATAAGCGAGCATCTGACGCAGCTTGCCTTCAGGGGCTCCTTCCACGATGGCGATCTCGCAACTGATCCCCGCGACGGAGCAGTAGGCAGCCAATGCCGCGCCGGTGTTACCGCTGGAAGTTGCGATGCATTCCGTCTTACCGTTGGCGACCATGTCCGAGATCGCAGCGCAGGCGAATCGATCTTTGTACGATCCGGTGGGATTCGTGATCTCCAGTTTGAAGAACAGATTCTTCAGGCCGACGCTCGGACCCAGACGCCTCGATCGGACGATGGGCGAGTTCCCTTCTCCGAGTGAGACGCGAGCCTCTTCCGGGATCGGATCCAACCACTCGGCAAATCGCCACATCCCAGAAGGCATCGAACAAAACCTCAACGGTGCGAACTCAGGATCAATCAATCGGCCCACGCTCTCGCTATCGCGACCACGTCGTCTCGAGTTCGAAAGGATACATCGGTCGACGACGATGATGATAAGGGAGTTGTGTGACATCGGCCATCGTCACGCCACGTGTATTCACTCGCAAAATGGTTGGGCAGACAGGTTGATAGGCGGCCAGCGGCGCATTGACCCCCTTGGCCACAAGCACGCGGAAGGTTAGGGGATCCAACCCAAACGCGGTCAGTTGCCGCAAACTGAACGGAGGCGTCCGTCGCGTCGTCAGCATGACCGTCAGCAGTCCGTCGACAGTTTCGACAATCGCCGTGCGGCCCTGGTCAAATTCAGTGAATCCGCCGTGCCGAACCTGATCCTCCGCGAATCGTCCATCTCCCACAAATTTGACGAGGAACTCGGCTTCAAAAGGGGTGCCGTGCAAGTCGTCGGTCTGGCCACCGACCGCCAGTCGAACTCGCGATCCGACTCCTGCGGACTCAGCCTGAGTCACCGCGACGGGGTCATACAAGCAGATAAAAGAGGGCCCAAGCTGCTGGCGGTACAGTTCGTGAGCCAGCCAAGTCCCATTTGCGGGCGACCCACCGCCGACGTTGTCTCCCATGTCGAGCATGCAGATCGGGCCGGGTAGATCCCTTGCTTGAGTCACCGCCTGCTCAACAGAGATAAACGCCCCCGCCAGGCCCTTGCGACCCGACCACATCGCGTCGCCGAGTTGATCGGCGAGCGACTGCGCCAGCGGCAGATTGCCATCCGTCACAACCAGGGCGGATGCTCCCATTTCGTCGACATCGGCATAAGGGAAGCCGAGCATGAGGCTCGCCGAGAGGACCCCGGCGTGCCCTCGTACTTCTTCAAACGCCGCGACCAGTCGGTCCAACGGCGGTTCCGACGTACATTGCCGTTCAATGTTGATCAGCATTGGCGGGAAGCTGGCTGCCTGCACGGGATTCACTTGTCCACGAAGCGTCCGCACCATGAGTTCCGCGGCTTCTAAGCCGCGTTGCTCTTGATCGATATGGGGATTAGTTCGATACGCCGTTAGGGCGTCCGTCGCGTTGACCATGTCCGCAGACAAATTGCCATGCGGGTCCAGCGTTCCGATGATCGGTAATTGAGGCCCCACGAACTGCCGCACTTTCGCCAGCCAATAGCCATCGGCATCGGGATGCGCCTGCGCCACAGTCGCGCCATGCGGGGCAACTAGCAAACCATCTAATCTTCCTGCCGATTCCAGTTCGTCCAGCATCAACTTCATCAGCGAGTCAAATGCGGCGGGTTCAATCGCCCCAAACGGCAAAGCCCTGGCCGTGAAGATCGGGACCGCTTCGAAGTTCGCTCGCGACAGTCCATCGAAGAATCCTCGCACTTCGTGGTGCGCCTTCGCAAAGTGACTTCGAACTTCTTCGCCTTTCAGCAGCAGGTCCTGGCGAAAATGTTCGAACGTCGTGATGCCCGGCAGGAACGTATTAGATTCCTGGATCAACGCGATAATGCCAACCCGAGGCATAAGGAAACTCCCGTGAGTGTGGACGGACTGCGCCGGAATATGGTAGCAGTAGTGGCCTCGATTCGCGCGGTGCCCGGTGCGGTCTGGAACATCCCCAACTTCTGCAGGTCCAACATGCCCCTCGATTCCAAGATCACTCTCGCGATGATGCGCGAGCACTTGTATAGCGCTGTGGTCAGTGACGCTCTCGACGGACTGGGATACAAGCGGCAATCGCCGCGATTGCAGTTCACAACCTACACTGGGACGAACCTGCTGGTGGGGCGTTGCAAGACCACCCTGTGGGCGGACATGGCCCACGTCGATCCCAAGCCGTATGAACTGGAACTGCAGGCGGTCGATGCCTGCCGGCCCGACGATGTCTTGATTGCCGCCGCGGGAAACTCGATTCGATCCGGCATCTGGGGTGAACTGCTGACCACGGCCGCCAAGAACCGCGGTTGCGTGGGCGCGATCATTGATGGAGCCATTCGTGATGTCGCCAAGATCCGATCGATGGACTTCCCGGTTTACGCTCGAGCCACGTGTGTCTACGACAGCCTTAATCGGCAGCGTGTTGTCGACGTGGACGTGCCGGTGGAGATCGACGGCGTGAACTTTCAGCCGGGATCGCTGGTCTTTGCCGACGAAGACGGAGTCGTCGTGGTTCCGCTCGAAGTTGAAGCCGAGGCGATTTCGCGGGCGTGGGCCAAAGTTCACGCCGAAAACGTTGTTCGCGACTCAATTCGCGATGGGATGAAAGCCGTTGATGCGTTCGCGAAATATGGGGTTCTTTGACGGACTATTCCGTTGCGAAGTCCCTGCATTGCTTGACGATCCATCGATCAGGCTCAACAATCGATGCGGCGACATTCTGTTTGTCGCCGGGCGCTGATGTTGCGCCTGGATCGAGAATTCTGGAAAGTAGAGATTTGTATGTCCGGCGTTCGATTGTCACCTGCCGTCAGTTCCCTGAAGCCCTCTGCCACGCTGGCCGCCGCCGCCAAAGCGAAAGAGCTAAAAGCCAAAGGTATCACGGTTTACGACTTCACGCTGGGCGAACCTGACTTCAACACCCCTGAGAACGTTCGCAAAGCTGCCGTCGCCGCCATGGAAGCGGGCCATACCCATTACACGGCATCGGGCGGGATTCCCGAGTTGAAGAAGGCGGTCTGCGAAACTTACAAGCGCGACTATCAACTCGAGATCACCCCGGCTCAAGTCCTGATTTCGAACGGGGCCAAGCATTCGATTCACAATGTGCTGGCTGCGCTGTGCGGTCCTGGCGACGAAGTGATCATCCCCGGACCGTATTGGGTCAGCTACAGCGCCCTCGTCGAGTTGGCTGGCGCGACCCCGGTCATCGTCGACACGACCGAAGAGAGCGGCTTCTGCATGTCGGCAGATCAGTTCCGCAAGGCGATCACGCCGCGAACTCGTCTGATGATGCTCAACAACCCCTCCAATCCGACCGGGGCGACCTATCCGATCGACAAGCTGAAGGCTCTGGCTGACGTCGCCGTCGAACGCGACATCATGGTGCTATCCGACGAGATCTACGAAAAGCTCCTCTACAAAGGGGCTGAGTTCAAATGCTTTGCGACCTTCGGTCCCGAAGTCGCCAAACGTACGATCATCGTCAGCGGCGTGAGCAAAGCCTACGCGATGACCGGGTGGCGCATCGGCTGGACAATTGGACCTGTCGATGCGATCAAGGCGATGGACAACCTGCAAAGTCAGGAAACTTCGAATCCCTGCAGCGTCAGTCAGTATGCCGCAGTCGAAGCTCTCAACGGTCCTCAGCAAAGCGTCGAAGCGATGCGAGTGGAATTTGAAAAGCGACGCAACTATGTCATGGACCGCATGCAGCCTTGGCGAGAGAAGTTCGGTGTCACCTTCGCCGAACCTGGGGGAGCGTTCTACGCGTTCTTCAACGTCAGCTCACGGTTCGGCAAGCCTCTGGCGGGCGGTGCAGTGGTCCAGAACGCGACCGATTTCTGCACGGCGTTGCTGGAACAGGCTCACGTGGCGTTGGTGACCGGAGACGCCTTCGGAGCACCCGGCTATGTGCGGCTATCGTTCGCCACCAGCCAGGACGTGATCAAAGCGGGACTCGATCGCATCGAGGCATTTCTCGCTGGTTGAACCTCGCCGTTCGCGCGACGAGTTCGCTGCAAACTCAGAAAGTGACTGTATGCCAGATCGTCGGGCGTTGATTCCGATCGTCGCCGGAATCGTGCTGGTGGCATTGTGCGTGTGGCGCGTCGCCGCGAACAAGCCGCAGGATTATGCCGACCAGGTGGCCGCGGCTGTCATGGCGCGGCCAGCCCCGATTTTCGAAGCTTTGGACGCGAACAATACACTGGTGAGATTGGTGACCTTTCTGGGTCGCCATCAGATCATCATTCTCTTTTTCGATGGCGATACCGGAGCCGACCAGGACCCGGAACTATTGCGGCTCCGCGAACGCTTCCCGGAACTTCAGGCACACAACGTGAAAGTGATTGCTGTTACGAACGCGATCCCTCAATTAAACCGAGCGGCGATGGATCGAGTCGGCTCGTTCCCGTTTCCACTCGTTTCCGACTTCGACCCGCTCTCGCCCGCAGGCATACTGAAAATCCACACACAATGGGGCCGAGTGACCGAGTCAGGAAAAGTTCGTCCAGGCGTGTTCCTGATCGATCGCAGAGGGCAAATCACAGCGACTCCGGATGGTCCGCGTCCGTTCGCCTCGGTCGACGAAGCGGTCGACGCTGCAATTAAATGAATCGACATCATCTGTGCCTGACATCACGCGCTATGGCGAAGCGGTGATGGAGCATCGACAGTCGAGATCGGAATCAGGCATTCTTTCAGCGGCACATTGATCAGCGGCCCGCCGTTGACTGGAATCAACATCCCTCGTTGACGAGGAGCCATCCCATCCGCGAACTGATAGACAAATGCCCAGTGCATGCTCAAACCAGTCAGGACCGCCAGGTGCCAAAGTTCATGAGGGCCAACGACTCCCTTGACGACGATTGGCCCGTGCTGCACCAGCACAATCGCTCCCGCGGTGTAAGCCAATCCGGACAGCACGGCGAATCGAACAAACTTCCAACCAAATCGCCGCCACAAGATGGCTGCTGTCACGGCGGTCGCCCAACCGAATGCCAGGAAAATCGCCACGCCCACGATGCTGGGTAGCGAGTCGAAGTAGCTGATTCGCAGAAACGCACCACCGATGGCAATCGTCCAGGCCAAGGCCAGCGGAGCCCAACGTTCCACGCCTGTAAACAGAATCATATGGACAGGCGTGATGCTACCCGCGATCAGAATGAAGATCCCGACCACATCGGCACGCAGCATGAAATCGCGATAGGCACCGGGCCAGAGCGAATGATAGGCGCTGCTGATCAAGAGCGTCTGAATTGAGGCATAAGCCATCACGGCCAGGCTGAGAGTTCTCAGCCGATCGCCTCGACCACGGCGAATCAACTGGACGGCGAGAGCCGCAAAAATCAGCGCACCAATAATGTGGCTGATCGAGTTGAATGGTTCACGTGTCCAAGACAGCGAAATCGTAGTTGGATCGCACATAGCCCCTCCGGTTTCTCATCGAACGAGTTCGACGGACAAACCGAATCTCATCTCGCGTCGGATTCGTAGTCAAAATTGGCGTTTCCTTGAAGATCAAAAACCGTCGCCCAGACTTACGTCCAGTGGCTGAAATGACTTGCGGCGGAGCAGTGCCTTTGCCTCACACCGTAATAATACGCAGCACCAAAGCGGCGAGTTGGAAATATGACGCGATGGACAGGTTTGGCATCCGGAAACGTGCTCAGAGCATCTTGACTGCATCGAGACGTTTACGAACCAAGCCTTCCAGATAAGACGCCACTTCTTCCAAGGTCATTGGAGTCGTATCAACCACCACCGCATCACTGGCCGGGACCAGCGGTGAGCAAGCGCGAGTCTCATCGCGTTCATCTCGCAATTCCTGCTGAGCCATCAATTCTTCCAACGCGATCGCCTCACCGCGGTCGAGTAATTCGCGCTGGCGACGTTGAGCTCGTTCTTGAGGTGAGGCTGTCAGGAAGAACTTGCATTCGGCATTGGAAAAGACCACGGTCCCTTGATCGCGTCCCTCGGTCACCAGGCTCACGCCACGTGCGGCCGAGCGTTGCAGTTCGACCAACCGTTGTCTGACCTGGGCATTCGCAGCGACCAAAGATGCCGCTTGAGTGACCTGCTGATCGCGAATGGCTTCGGTCACATCCTGGCCGTCGAGAATCAGCCGATTATTCGAAAAAACGATCTCCAATCCCTCAGGAATTCGACCCACCGCCTCGGCATCCGAGAGGTCCACCTGCCGCTGCAGGCAGACATGAGCGACAGCGCGGTACATCGCTCCGGTATTGAGAAACTCAAAGCCCAATCGCGTCGCAAGAATGCGGGCCACAGTGCTTTTG
>CBIHQO010000333.1:0-7177 GCA_966211735.1 uncultured Schlesneria sp. | reverse complement strand
GCAATTCAGAAAAGCAACAACCCATCACGTCGACCCGTGAGAAATGCGGGCTAAAGCCCGGCTGGAAGAAAGAATTGTGGTCAGCATCGTTCACCACCAGGTGAACCTGGTGGCAGACACTGATGCCGGCTGAAGCCCGGCAACAAATCCTGTTGGGCCGAAACTATCCCTCAATTCCCAAAAACCGATCCACCTTCTCCCGCGTCGGCATCGCTGGCTGAGCCCCAAACACAGTGCAGGCCAAAGTCCCCGCGGCACAGCCCAATTTTGTCGCCTCGGCCAGCGTTCGTCCTACAGCCAGTCCCACGGCCAACCCTGCAGTGAATGCATCTCCTGCCGCTGTCGTGTCGACAACTTCCGTCGGCATCGCCGCGATGTGCTCGCTTGTCCCCTCGGAATATGTCAGCGCACCGAGTTCCCCCAGCTTCATGACCACATGCCTGGCACCGCGATCGCACAACACTTTCGCCGCTCGCTCAGCAGACAGCAGGTCACTGACGACGATCCCCGTCAGCGCTTCGGCCTCGGTCTGATTCGGACTGATGTAGTCCACAGCCTGCAGTTCCGCAGGTAGCGGCCCCGAAGGAGCAGGAGCCGGGTCGAGGATCGTGCGCACGTTAAATTCGCGAGCCGAGCGAATCGCCGCCATCACTGTTTCGACTGGCGTCTCCAACTGCACAATCACGACATCGGCCGACGCAATCACCCTCGCACAATTCGCCACATCATCAGGAGTCAGTCGACCGTTCGCCCCAGCAACCACCACAATCGCATTCGCACCGCTCGCGTCGACATTAATCACCGCCACGCCGCTCGGACAGTTCGCAGTCTTCTGGACGAACTGAGTCCCCACGCCGTATTGCTCAAGCGAACGAAGCAATTCGCCTCCGAACGCATCGTCACCCACGCGACCGATCATCGTCACCTGCGCCCCCAGCCGAGCCGCCGCGACCGCCTGGTTAGCTCCCTTGCCGCCGGGGATGGTCTGGAAATCATCCCCATGCAACGTCTCACCCGGACGCGGCAAGCGCGACATCCGAGCGACGAGGTCCATGTTGATCGAACCGACAACAACAATCTGTGGCGCACGCATCGTCGTCACCCCGCAACATCACTTCGGGGGCTGGCTGCTGAGTTGCACCAATGCTTCGACAACGCGAACTTTCTGAGCTTCCGTCAGCTTCAGATACTTGTGCTTGCCATCCGCTGCAGGCTCGAACTTGGTGTATCCATCCTTTTCAACGATGACTCGGCCCGGTTCCGACAGCTCGAAGTAACCGCGATCAGGATGGACGGCATACAGCACGCTGGTCAGGTCCCACGTCGGCCGGTTGTGCGGCGGTGGCGAATACAGGCGATACGCTTCTGCGACGGGATGATCAGCGACGTAGCCATAATCCTTCACGATGCTTTCCGACGGATACGGCACAGCGATCCCGATCTCAAAGCCGCTCCAGACCACCGCCGTCGGCCACTCGTCCGCCAGCTTGCGGCAGTTTTCAATGTCTTGCACGACGTTGTATTCGCAGTAATGCTTGTTGTCGCCAATGGCCGTGAACGCACCTGCCATAATTGACAGCACCTTCACCTTCTTGCGGATCAGCTCCATCCCCGACAGATCCGAAGCCGCGTCCGGCTTCGAATCAATCAGTCGAGCAAGATTGGTCGAGAACCCGACCTGAGCAATACTCACCGAGCCATCCGGCTGAGCAGCCAATGTCTTCCTCAGCAACCCCACCGCCTCAGGGGCGTCTTTGTTGCTCAGTAAGTCATGCGGATACCGAAACGCGTCGCCTCGTTTCTCGCCTGCGAGTGGCAGAAACTTACCCGGCTCTGGCGTCTTCCCCGGGCGAACAACGCCAATCGGAGTATCAGGCCGACCATAAAACGTATTGATCGCATCGACAAACGGCCCCGCCAGTTCGCTGTCCTTGGTGATCGTCACCGCCAGCAACTGACAAGCCCCACGCGACTGCATCGCATGAATCATCGCCTGCGCTTGCACATCATCGACGTCGTTGCCAATGTCGGTATCAAAGATCAATCGCACCGGTTCTGCCGCCGACACCAAGGCCGGAACGCCAACGACCAGCAGAATCAACAACGGCTTCAACCAACGGCATGACATCATGGGAAGTCCTTCGGGAGGTGGAATTGAGCCGTCAGTTTATCCACGATGACGCCGAAGCGTAACCGTACCAACGGCGCAAGCTCGGGTGCCACGGTTTTGGAGTCCACGACAAGCCGTGTCTTCGATCTCGTCTAAGCGCAGTACTCAATAATTTGGTTGCGGAGTAGGCCCGATTCTCGAAGCGTTCTCAAGATTCCAGTTTGTAGCCGGGCTTAAGCCAACATCTGCGTCTGGCACCAGCCTCAGCTGGTGGCCCCGGTTGCTCAAAAGGGTCTCTTCCAACCGGGCTTCAGCCGGCTTTTCATCGTCGACAAGGCGGTCGAACAAGGAACGGCTGACGACTAGAAGCCGCCAAAAGTCCGGCGGCACCTATCGTTTCTGCATTTCAAACCGCAGCGCCTCCCTGAGATGCACATACCACATCATCACGAGTGAAAATGAGGTACAGGCAACGACCATGGCCAGACGCGGCCAGGACATCTGCGGCGACGACATTCCAATACCGCTGATCCCGAAGACCAAGAGCAGCGTCACAACCCAACAGAGTGTTTGCCGTTTAGCGAGCCGCCACACCAACCGTATGTTCGCCACAGTCATGAAAGCAGCCTCGCTTCTGGAATTTCGCAACGCGATCGTAGCGGCTAGTATGTTCCGTTCCGTCTGAGTCTGTCCACACAGTGACGAAAGCAATCGATCTGAATCGGCAAACACGGAGGTGCGAATGCCCGATCACAGCAAGTGGCTATTCCTCCTTGGTTTTGTCGTCATCACAGGCATGGTGACTTCTGCTCAGCAAGAGCCAGCCAAAGCGCCAGACGTTCCCATCTCCGTGGCATCATTCGGTCCCGACAATGTCATCGGATTGCTGGGGCGTCCTCTGGGAACTGTTGTCCACGTGACAGGAGTTGCGATCGCGGGCAGCACCAGAGGCGTCAAAGCCGAAGAGGGGATGTTGCTGCTCAAGATCCAGACTGTCGATGGACAACTATTGAAGGATCCACCCTCGTTCCTGCGAGAGCCAGGCGATCCTGATATCCAAGGCTGGGTCTCGGGCGATCAGTTTGATTTTTACTGCCACGAATTTGGCGCGTTCGAAGGGCTCGTCAGTGTTCCCAGGAACGTGGGCCTCGACGAAAGTGCCGCTCAAGGAGTTCGCTTCCGTTACAAACCAGAAATTCAAATCCATCGCCGACGGCAGAAGAGGTAAACTTCGTGTTCACCGTCCTTCACAGCTGGCGACGCCAGACAGGTTGCATCACGTTGGTGATGGCAATTCTTGTGACCGCGCCCTGGATGCGAAGTTATCTTGTCGCCGACAGATTCGAAGGCGCGATCGCCGGACGTCACCATGAAATTCGTTCACGATACGGGCGGCTGACTTGGGCTGCGACGAATCAACCTCTATCCAACAAGAGCTGGGTTTGGACAACCCGCTCTACAAGTTGGCAAGACGCCCACGTGAGTCCACCGCTCCCACCCTGGTTCGATCCGGGTGACAAATGGAAGATGAGGCGATCAGAATGTAGCTACTGGACCATAGCAACCCCCTCACCCTGCTCTCCGCCTACCTGATTCTCTGGCAATCACACAAGAGGGCGAAGGCATGACACATTTCATCCGGCGATTCGGCGTGCGGATTTTTGCGGTTGTGGTTGTGATGATCGCGATCTATGGGGTGACGAGTTTTTACTCGGCGTATTATCGCGAACAACGGATTGCGAAGTTGATTAAGGAGGGGGGCGGAGACGTTGACTTTGCTGACTTTCAACCTCAGTGGCTCGCACCGATCCTGCCGCCGGGGTTTCCGTACTATGCGCGGATCACTCGCGTGCGGCTGCGGATTACCCATCCCACGCACTCAATCGATCAGGACTACGTCGACAGCTTTGTCAAATCCGATCGAGTCATCGATGGTCTCTCGATGCTGCGGCATCTGCAGCATCTGGATCTCAATAATACCGGGATCGAAGGTCGCCGCTTGAGGTTCATCAGGCACCTGCCGAATCTGGAAACGCTGAGTCTCGGATTCACCCGAATCGACGACATGCTCCTCGGAAAACTCGGTGGCCTCAGCAATCTGCAAGCACTGCGACTCAATCACACCCAGATCAGCGACGACGGGCTGGCTCATTTGAAGCAGATGAGTCAGTTGAAGGAGCTCTATCTGGGTGGGACCGCGATCGGTGACGCTGGACTGGTCCATCTATCGGGCCTGGCCAACCTCGAAGAACTCGATCTGCGACGAACGCAGATCACCGATGCCGGTCTGCAACAGCTGGAACCCCTGGTGAACCTCAAGCGACTTTACATCGCCCACTCGCAGGTCACGCCCGAAGGACGGGCTCGGATCAGAAAGGTATTGCCAAATCGGTTGATGACGGAAGACCGGTGATGCCGTACAATCGTGGTCGATCGGCAATCACGTTGGCTAAGAGGCTGTAAAGAATAGCCCCATCATGATCGCTAATCACCCGAACTCGCCACCATACGCGACTGAAGCGAGCTAGGGCATCACAATTGCGAGGTTATTGACCAGTGTTACGATCGCTCGTTGTCTGCTGGGAGGTTTTGCCATGAAACTCGCATCTCTACCAATGCTCGCTCTGGTGTTGTGTTCCGTCGCCGCTGCCGCCGACGCCGTCCATGACGCTCACCTGGCCTGTGCGAAGGCCTGCAGTGACTGCCAGCGGTCTTGTGACATGTGCTCGACTCACTGCGCCAAGTTGTTGTCAGAAGGGAAGAAAGAGCATTTGATGACGCTGCAGACCTGCCAGGACTGCGCGACAACGTGCTCGGCCGCCGCCACCATTGTCGCTCGCGGCGGTCCCTTGTCGGACACGATCTGCACCGCCTGTGCCGACGCCTGCAAGAAATGCGGCGACGAGTGCGCCAAAATGAAGGATGACGCCATGATGAAGAAATGCGCCGAAGAATGTCGAGCCTGCGAAAAAGCCTGCCGTGACATGCTGAAGCATGCGAGCAAATAGACCTGCGAAGTCGACATCCTCTCAGGTTTTGGAGCATGACAAAACAGGGCGGAAATTTGAGGAAATTCGCCGAAAACCCCCTGTTTTTGTCTTGGGTTGTCCAAAGTTGTCCTCCAGTGTCAAAAATTGTCAGTGACTTTTTCACCATTCTTTGGAAATCACCGATTTACCATCTAGCTTGAGTCAAACCAGATATGAGATATTAGGCCTCGGGTGAGACTGCTTTTTCGTGGACCGTAACAACCGGCCACACCTTTTGATCGCAATTGCGGTCAATACGTGTGGCCGGTTTTTTGTTGTGCAGAGATCCCGCTGAACCAATGTTTCGGCGTGGTGTCGTGGAAGGATGTCCAACGTCCGACAGAGGAGCCAAGATCGTGGCAAGATGCCGAGGATGCGTAGAATCAATAAATCAAAAAGGTCAGACACCCCCAAAACCCTGCCATGGACTGACAAATTCTGCCATTTCGTAAGGTTTCTATGAGTTTGCCGAGTTTCCTCCATTCGCTGCTGGGTGAAGGACGAGTCCGCGTGGATTCGGTCTTCACATCCGATGGCCGCTTGCTCGCTGAATCTTCCCAAGAACTCAACGAGTCGTTCCAGTTGCTGTCGGATTTTGATCGCGAGTACCGGTTGGAGCTGGCTCACAAACCGCCGGAACTGAACCGGTCGGCCCTACTGTGGGGAGCAATCCAGGTGCGGCGCGCGGCCAGCTTACTGACATATCGCGAAGCTGAACCGGAACAACTGCAAGTCGCACTGACGGGATCCTGCCCGGAACCAATGTCCTCTTCCGTGGTCTACTCGGTGGATCTCACCTACCGATTTCTACCGGATCTGCTGCGGTTGGCCCGAGCGGCCTCGCCACAGGATCCGCTCGTCGCGCTCTTGAAGGACTGGGCCAATCAATGGCCGCTGTCGTCAGTGGGGATTACAGATGTCACCGTCACCGGTTCACTGGAGTGGCTTGACGATCCGTGCCTCCGACAACTGTATGTCGACCGTATCCTGGCCGAGCAGGACGCGTCTCGATTGGGGGACCAGCGAACATTGGAAGCGGTGCGTGTTGCCGTAGGAGGGCAGTCGCACCTGGCACCGAAACTGGCGGCAGTTCTCTCGGCGAAGTAGAACCTTCGCAGAGACTTCTTGTCTGAACGGTGGCGATATCAGTCCCCTCGATGGAAGAGCGACTTCGAATGGATCTCTCAGGCGACGGAACAGCAAACGGCGAGCTCAATGGATCGGCCGAAGTGGGCCTTGCCACGGAAGATTTGGGGCAGCGGCTGACTCGTGAAGTCTTTGCCCCAATGAAAGAGATGTTTGTCGGCAAGGATGAGGTCATCGATCTGCTGGCCATTTGCCTCGTCGGTGGCGAAAACCTGTTTATCCTCGGCCCACCAGGCACTGCGAAAAGTGCCCTCGTTCAGGAGTTGGCACTACGGTTGGAAGGTCAAATGTTCGACTACCTGCTGACTCGCTTCACAGAGCCCAACGAACTGTTCGGCCCGTTCGACATCCGGCGACTGCGAGAGGGGGAACTGGTCACCAATACCGAGGGAATGCTCCCTCTGGCCGACTTCGTGTTTCTCGACGAACTGCTGAACGCCAACAGTGCGATCCTGAACAGCCTGCTGATGGTGCTGAACGAACGCGTCTTCCGCCGTGGCCGCGAGACGTTCCGACTCCCGACGCTGATGGTCGTCGGAGCCAGCAACAGCCTGCCTCAAGACGAAGCGTTAGGAGCGTTGTTCGACCGCTTCCTGTTGCGAGTCCGCTGCGACAATGTTCCGACGGAACATCTGGGGCGAGTGCTGCGTGCCGGCTGGCAGCGAGAACTGGCCGGGGCGACTCGTTCGTCGCAACTGCATGTCGATCGAATCCGCGAACTGCAGAGTCAACTGCGCGAAGTGGATCTGACGCCAATCCTGCCGCACTACGTTGATTTGGTGGGGAGATTGCGACTGGCCGGGATCAAGATTTCAGATCGTCGCGCGGTGAAGCTGCAACGGATGACCGCGGCCAGTGCCTTGATGTGCGGCCGGCGTCAGGCGATTCCGTC
>CBIHQO010000332.1:0-7204 GCA_966211735.1 uncultured Schlesneria sp. | reverse complement strand
GCTTCGGACAACCAGTGCCGATGCCAGTTGGGCATGACGGTGATCTCTTCGGCCTGGGCGGCATGCAAGCCAACCGAAAGTCAAAATCAATTGGAGGCATCTTCATTAGACGGCTGTTCGATCGCAATCGTACAGGTTGCCCGAAGAGGCCAACCTGTGGCACACCCGGGTCTATTCAAGTGTGAAAAATCGTTCACGGCGTTGCCAGATAGGGCGGCACACCATCACAACGTTACGTTCTCATGAATATTCGGTGCCCGTTCTTGGACGCTCACCGATCATCCGCGCTGCTCGCCAATTCAGCTTCGGCAGCAAACCGAATCCAGCGCCTGCTCGGCCGTCGGGAAAACGATCGCCCCCACAGGCAGCCAGACAGAAACACCCGTGTCGATGTGGCGCAGTCGCTCCTGGCGATAACTCACTCCTCCGATGATGCGCACCTGCATCTTCACAATGCGATCGGAGTCACTCATCCGAAAAGCAACGGCAGGGATCTGGCTGGAACGATCTCGGGATGTCAGGTCAGAAACCTCGACCAACTCAAAGCCCAATTCGCGTTCTTCGTCAGTCAGTTCATTGGAGTAAAGGGCGAACGATGGCAGCATGATTGCTTCCGTTCAGTGCGAGACAATGGGTTCGGCCAGTCGGCAGACTGCCAACTCGACGTGAAAAGACATTGCGAAGTCAGAGAGATGCCAACGAATCTACTCGCAATTGTGAAGCGGTGATGAATCGTCAGTGAGTTCTTCCGCCGTCGGTAATGCCAAGCCCAGTCCCACGACCCCTGTGACGTTGCTGGGGCGACGAAACGTGAACGCACCATTCAACTTGAGTGAATAGCGCCGCGTCATGCGATTCGATTCATTCGCTCGAATCGAAGCCGTTACGGCAGCGAGTGCAGGAAGTTTTCCCGTTCCGCGGCGCAGTACCGGATATGGTCGTCGTTGTGAGTTCCATCCGGGACGACGATGAACTTCTTCGGCCCGGGGGCACTCGAAAAAAGTTGCTTGGCGACGGACAACGGAATCAGATGGTCTGCATCACCATGACTTTGCAGCACCGGGCCAGAATAGGCTTTGATCTTTTCCCCGGAGTTCAGTCGCTGGGTCATATTCCATTTGGGCAGCAGCCATGCCGCATGGCGCTCTGCCACATCCGGCAATGATGAAAACGTGCTTTCCAGAATCAGGCCCCTGGCTCCTCCGTGTGCTGCCAGATCAACCGCGACCGCACCCCCGAGTGACCTGCCGATCAGCACCACCTCAGACGGCTGAATCCCGTTTTCTTTCGCCAGCCAATCCCGCGCGGCTTCGGCGTCCTGCAAAATCCCCCGCTCATTGGCCATTCCGGTACTGCGGCCATAGCCGCGATAGTCAAACACGAGAATCGACAGACGATGCAGCTTCGATAACCGCTCGGTCAATTGAGCCCACTTGTCGACCGTGCCAATATTGCCGTGGCAATACAGTGCCACGGCCTGCGGTTGCGGATGAGCGAAATATCGACCTTCCAGGCGATGATGATCCTCGGTCTCCACCCACACCTGTCGGCCTCCACTCGACCCTTGCTGGGGGAAGGAAGGAGCAACGGACTGCGGATAGATGAGCAGTTGCTCCACGGGTCGGAATGGAGAAAACGGTCCGAGAATACGACAACCGGGCATCCCCAGAATCAGTGCGGTCATCAGTAGCAATGACGGCCAACGCATTTCTGAATGTCACACGTTCCAGGGTTGATGTTGGTTCTCAACCAGAAATATCTGGTCAAGCCCTCGCTGGTGGCGGTCCGGCAGAATCTGCAGGACAATCACGAACTGTCTGCTTCAGAACGGCCGGTATCGACGCTGCACGTTGATTACCATTTGATTGCGGATCATCCATTCGTTTCGGACCTCAATGCAGGCAATGTTTAACGATTTTCACGACAATTCCGTGCCGCCCATCGACTCGACAATAGCTTCCACTTTATTGCCAGTCAGGACCAGAATTGATGGAGAGCGGAGGGTTGACCCGCACAGAAACGATGACTTCGCCATCAGAAAATGACAGGCAGGGAATATTCAGGGACAGCATTTTTTGCACGCCCCTCGGCTCACGGGGATCACGTGAGCCGTGCCATTGCATTGGCCGCTAAGATGAACGTCGTGCCCGAAGCGATTCGACCACGACGTTTAAGTGCAGAGTTCCCGGTGCCATGAGAACCGGGTCTCGTTTCTTTTCAGCACCCGTTAGAAGTCGCCGATGATTTCACCACCCTGCATCGTGCTGAGAAATCGCCAGGTATTGATGTCGATGTTATTCGAGACAAAACGCACGGCTCCATCGCACATCAACGTGTGGACGCCCCCCGTATGCTTGCTGCGGGAGACATAAAACGCCCCATTTGATGCGGGACTGTTTCCCACATTTCCCGTCTGAGTGCAGGGAAGGCTTGGTGTTGTCATGCAGAACACGTTCATCATGTCAGGCGTGGGGGAATTCGGGGTGTACGCCGCTGTGACGCCGGAACCAGGACCCCACCAGGTTAAGCCTCGTAGATCGGTAGCGATCGGGCCTTGTCGGACTTCCATCATCATCAGAGTGTTGCTGGTTCCGTCAGTGATATCGCGGAGACGATAACAGACCGCCGGATCTCCCGCGTTATCATCGAAGTAGAACGGCGCAGGCGAAAACGCCACCCCATTGAGTGATGGTTGTCGTGTGATCGTTGTATTCCCGTAGTTCGGAGCATAGTTGTATTGCGGAATGCCGTTATACCATTGCGCTGGCGTGTCACTCGGGCACGTGTGGACCGTTTGGCGAACTCGACTGACGGTTGTCTGGTTCGGCTCTGTGTTGTATCCAATGCTTTCGTTCCATGCATTGAAAAGAGGAGCTTGATCGATATAGGGAAGGACTCCCTTCACCAATCCTCGTCCTGTGACATCGCCTGCATATCCGATTGGAAGAGTTCCAATGGAATCGTGGTAGTTGTGAATCGCGAGTCCAAGTTGCTTCAAATTGTTCTTGCACTGAGACCGTCGCGCTGCTTCGCGCGCCTGTTGAACGGCCGGCAGTAGGAGTGCTATGAGCACAGCGATGATTGCGATCACCACCAGCAACTCAATCAGCGTGAACCCTCGACGCGATGATTTAGACATTGTTCGCTTTCTCGGAGCATGAAACCTAGTAATGCAAATAAAAAGCAGACACTTATTCCGAGCTCTTCAATTCAAACTTCAACGTTGTCTTCTTGTCTTTCGTAATCTCTGCCGTCAGCATTGATTGTGTATTATATTTGTCAGGGATCCGCTCTTTCGCAGGTGCTGGTGGATTGTTCATCAAATCGTCTGCAGACTTCCCTCCCGATTCCGTGGCCTCGGCGGATGAAATAAAAACGCGATAGGTACCCGCCACTAGGCCAGACTCTTGCGAGAGTTCGAATTTTCCATCGGCAATTGCAGCACCGCCAGCCGTGGCCATGGTCTCGCCAGGCGCTGGCTCAAACGTAATGGTCCCTTTGGGCAACGGTTGTCCGTCAAGCGTCACGGTTCCGTCAAGCGGATTGCGTGTGAACTTGGCTTTTTCCCCGGAAGAACAGCCGGAAACCAAGGCAATAATCAAGAGGCAGTTGCAAATACGGTGGCTCATGTCGATTTTGAATTCCCAAGCTGGCCAAAAGATTGCACGCTTACGATCCATTCCCTGTGCTGACTCACTGGAGAACTGGGCGATATTGTGAGATAAATGTGGCCACTAAGAAGAGGCGAGAGATTTCGATTCTAAGCAACACATCGGATTTTGTCGCAGCCCCGTGTACGATCTAAAGAAATTGCAAGAAAGTGCGCTGTTGTAATCTTAGTATTAGATGAAGAAGGACTGTTTCTAATAGCACTGTGGCTGGGAAATAGACAATCATCGTCTTCTGTAGCGATGTTGCTGGGCGGCAACTTGGTTGGAAGTGGTCATGATGTTGTGTGCACTGCGTGCACGGGGACGGCGCGGGTGGTGCCGGGCCCTCTTCTTTGTCGCCCTTTGATCGTGTACACCACGGTCGCGGCTGCTCGGATGCGGCGGAATTGACCTCGTGATTCAATTGCCGCTGGGCAGCCAGCTCCCGTCTGCGGCGACCAAATGATTCCTGATACGGGCATCTATTGTAGTGGCCCAGTTCTTCGAGGAGATCCGGTTGCGTTCACAGCCGTCCCGCCTGTCAGTTGCCAGACGCGGCGCTGGCGAGTCGCCCAGGATCGTGGCGGCCCGGGGTGGTTGTTGCCGCGGTTGAGGCGGCATCGCGCGACATCCTGCGTCAAGCAGTGACGCAGGTGCTGCGCATCTGGCCACGCGATGATGGCTGGTGAAGATTCTCTTCGGAAGAGAGATTCCTCCTGCGCGGGACTGCATGCCAATGGACCCAGCCGCCATTGGCGATGCGGCAAATGAATAATCAAGATCAGGCTGATAGCGTCTTTCGAGCTTCCGTTCAGTCCGTCAGCTTGAAGTCGTGCTCGCTGCCACCCTTCTTCACTTCAACAACCAGTTCTGTGTTGTTATTGTACTTCTCCGGAATGTAGGCTTCCCGCACGGGGACCGTCCCACCTTTGAAATCGGACTCCGTCTTTCCGGGAACTTCGCGACTGGCTGTGATACTGACTTTTTGTTTGCCCCCCTTAGCCCGAAAAGAATACTTTCCGTCCTTGATTGGCCCCGCCTCCGGTCCCTTGCCCCCTTCCACAGGGGTGAAAGTGATCAGTCCTTCCTTCACGTTCTCCCCATTGAATGACACGGTTCCCCAGACCTTGTACTTCGCTGGGCCTTCCTCGCCCGAGCCACACCCCACAATCTACAATGTCAGCGCCACCAGACTGCCGAGAATATAATATCGCCGTGAATTCAGCATCGTAATTCGCCCATTTCGAGAAGGTTAAATAACAGCGAGGTGAATCGTCTGTTGTGGATCTCAGTGATCATTGAATCTATGAACATATGGATCGGAGTGCAAGCACCGACGTCAACGATTTGAAAGTCGTGTCGGCTCGCGATCACTGAGAGTGATCGTAGTCGCATATTGCTTTGCTGTATTGAGTTATATCGTAATGGCGGGCCGAGAAGCGAGCCGGAAGTCAACGACTTTGGAAATCTTCCCATTTCCGTTCGCTTATTTGTTGTTTTGGGTGGCGACCAATGTTCGTAATGATTATAATATATTGGTTAAGACAAAATACTTTAATATTCGCTTGCAGTGAATAATATTCAGGTTTGAGATTGTTTCGCCGCCAATCCTTCTGAGAAATCGTCTTCCAGTGCGGGCCAGCCGAACCGGGAGCACTTTTAATGCGGCTTGGGTTCGTTTTGGGAGTTTGTTGATGCCAAGAACTTTGAGGCGGGGTTTTACACTGATCGAGCTACTGGTGGTGATTGCGATCATCGCTGTCTTGATCGCTTTGTTGTTGCCGGCGGTTCAGCAGGCCCGTGAAGCGGCTCGTCGCACGCAGTGCAAGAACAACATGAAGCAATTGGGGCTCGCTCTTCACAACTATCACGACATCAACAATACGTTCCCCATGGGGGCGTATGAAGGCTTCCAATGCGGCGGGACGCGTATGTCTTATGCACCTCCGCTGTTTCCTCAAATGGATCAGGCGAATCTCTTCAATGCAATGAACGCGTGGCTGGCGACAAATTACCCTGGAACTGCACTCTGGAATTGGAAGCCTTCGGCAACAGGTGCGAACAATGCAAGCAAAATCCCCGGGCTGATTTGTCCATCGGATCCGAACGGTGGAACGAATCAATACAACACCGAAGGGACTCGCGGCAATTACTTGGCCGTCACCGGTGCCACGGACTGCCATACGATCCCGACGACCGGGGCCTTCGGTCCTTCGACTTCGCCGATCACCCGCATGCGAGATTTCGTCGACGGACTCTCCAACACGATTATGCTCGGTGAAATGGTGGTCCCCGCGACGAACGACAAACGAGGCGGAATCTTTAATGCCTGCCAGTCCAATTCGTTCATCTCGACTCGTTATCCACCCAATACAACTGTGCCTGATAACGTGCAGGCAACGGTTTGCGCTAACTCTGTGTTTACGCCCTGTCTCGATCAGGTCGGCGGTAACCTGAATGCGTCGTCACGCAGCATGCACACCGGTGGTGCCCATCAGTTGCTGGGCGACGGCTCCGTCCGGTTCGTTTCCAACAACATCGACACCTTGACGTTCAACTACCTCGGAACCCGCGCTGGTGGGGAAGTTGTTGGTGATTTCTAAGCCGATTCGATCGACGATGGATCGAAGCTGAAATTGGCACGCTGGACTGCGCGACTGTTTGTCACGCAGTCCAGTTTGCTTTTGTCGACCGAACGAAAAACTGGGCAATAGCCGCTTCAGGCAGCCAGTGCCGATGCCAGTTGTTGATTGCTCCGGTCGGAAAGACGCCCATTCGATCCCGTGCTGCACTCACGGCGCGGCGAGCATGCCTCACCTCGACGCAGCGCAACGCATTCGAACAATCGGACTCGCCGCAACAGGCAGGATGAATTGCCTCAAGTGGTCGTTCGGCTGGCTGTCGGGTTGGGGGCAGGTTACGATTTCGCCAGTGGGTTTCTTCGGCCGTTAGTTCAGTTGAGGCAGGTTTGCGGCACTATGGCGATCAACAACCGATGAATGATCGTCACACCCCGAAATCCAGCGACCAATCCTGCCTGGAACCGACTCTCATCGGAATTTCCGCAAATCCTTCGGTCGAATATTCTCGCTTACACTCCCACAGTTCTTCGTCGCGAGCGAATGTTGCGGTCGTCGATGCCTCGCGACCACATTGGGCCGACGCCACGGCCGAGCTACTTCGGCAGCGGTTGGCGGCGGCAGCGCTGGTGCTGCTGGTTGGTGTGGGTTTGCTGTTTATTCGCGAACTCTTCGTCTCTGTTCCCTTCCGCCTGCCACGCGCGATGTTGTTGCTTGTGCTCTTGGTGAGTTATGTCTTCCTGAAAAGCAGTGTCAGCTTATCCCTGAAACAACTGCGCACCATCGAGCTGACATTGTTCAGCCTGGTCGGTGCGCAACTCGTCTGGATGCAGACGCTCTTGATCATGCACGCGGCGGATGCTGGTGACCCGCTGCAACTTGTCGTTCCGATGCAGATGGGAATCCTCTCCTGGTTCGCCCTGATCATGCTGTACGGGATGTCCTGCCCTTTCAGCCAGTCCTCCAGGTGCCCCA
>CBIHQO010000331.1:0-7206 GCA_966211735.1 uncultured Schlesneria sp. | reverse complement strand
GGCGAAAGATTCACGTCAAGGGATGAGCGATTACGTCGAGCGCACGGCCATGCAGTTGTGATTCAACTTTGATTTGTTTGGGGAGACGAATGAAGACGTTGAACAACGACGCAACTGCATTGTCGGTCGCGCTCATCGAAGGGAACGAACAGATTGCGGCGCTCGACCGTCTGATTGTTGATAACGTATACCGAGCCTTGCGAGCTAGCGGTAATGGGCAACTACTGAAGCTGAGTGCTCACTGCGAACATGGCCGCGTGACACTGCAAGGCTGTGTTCCAACGTACTATCTCAAACAGGTCGCCCAGTCTGTACTGAACTCGATCGATGGTATTCGAAATATTGACAACGACGTGAACGTGACCACTGGTAAATAGCTACGACTCTCGATGAGGTTTGTCATGAAGGTCCCGGTAGAACGAATCCTGGTCGCGACGGACTACAGTGCCTCCGCGACCTTGGCATTGGATTATGCCTGCACGATCGCCAACAAATTCGGCGCTGAACTGCACATTTTACACGTCTTCGAAGATCCTTTGCCATTGGGGGTGCCCAGGTTTGTGGCTGACTCAGGGGAGATCTTGCAGACATTAGTTCGAAATGCGGGCCTCTTTCTTAACGAGCACACGAAAAACCTTAAGCTAGAACCGACGGTCCAGGTGGTTCGAACAGTCAAATGCGGCCTCGCTAGCGACGAGATTCACAATTATGCCTCGGAACACAGATCTGATCTCATTGTACTTGGCACTCGAGGACGACATGGGTTGACCCGCGCCGTCATGGGCAGTGTCGCGGAGAAAACGGTGCGGCTGGCGAAGTGTCCGGTATTAACGACGCATTACCCTCATCGTCGGGACGTCGCCAGCGCCGATCCGTTAGTAGAAATCCGGACAATCCTGGTGGCGACGGACTTCAGTCCTGCCGCCAATCGTGCGAGAGATCTTGCTGTTAGTTTCGCGACGAAGTTTGGGTCGGAACTTCATCTGCTCAATGTCGTCGTAGAGCCGCTGCCATTGCCCGGCCCAGGTGGAACGTGGATCCGCCCCGAAGATGTCACCCCCACCTACGTCGAAGAAGCTTTACAAAAGCTGGCCGACAACGTGGCGGCTATCGAAGCAGAGGCCGCATGCCCGGTCGTTCGCGCGGTCCAGGTCGGCTACCCAATCGATACGGTCGAGCGTTACGCCGCGGATCACGATGTTGATCTGATCGTGCTGGGTACACAAGGCCACCGCGGCCTTGCCCACCTGCTACTCGGAAGCGTTGCTGAAAAGATCGTTCGATCGGCGTCGTGTCCCGTACTGACGACTCACTAGGTGATACGGCAGGGCATGCAGTTCGCCGAGGAACGTGGATCATGACAGTGGCGATCCGTTCGCGCTTGCCTGCTCTCGCGGAGAGACTTCGCCGTGAAGAAGTTGCATTCCGCGCAATGGAGGTACGACCGGGAAGCGGCTCAGGGTTTCTGCTGTTCCGAGAAGGCCGCATGCAGTTGGTTCCGGGGTCGTGCGTCTGGTGATCTCTCGCGACAGTTGCGATGTCTCCAAAAACAGTGCGAACCCATTTTACTCATGTGATCATCGTGTTTCGTGGCGATCCCGTCGACGTCGACTGGGAACCCTGGCCGGGTATTTTCGCTGCGATATGATTGAAGCACCCATAGGATCACCGGTCCGTTGCGATCAATTGGGGCAGCTGAGTCGCGTTGCTCGCTGACAGAGCCTGGCCGACTCGGGGCATCGGCTGTCCGATAGTGAAGGAGACAATGCGATGCATGCGATGATGCTCGAAAAAGCTCGCCAACCCCTTCTATGGCGCGAGGTGATTAATCCAAGGCCCTCGCCGCATCAAGCACTTATCGAAGTCCGCGCGTGTGGTGTCTGCCGGACCGACTTACATGTCTGTGACGGCGAGCTGAGTCACCCCAAATTGCCGTTGGTTCCAGGCCACGAGATTGTTGGAATCGTCACTGAATTAGGGGCCGATGTCAAAACTCTTCAGATCGGCGATCGCGTCGGTGTTCCGTGGCTTGGTTCCACCTGTGGCCGATGCGAGTTCTGCCTGCGGGGACAGGAGAACCTCTGTGACACAGCCCGGTTCACTGGATACCAACTGGATGGTGGTTATGCCGAAATGGTTGTCGCCGACGAGCGATTCTGTTTCCACATACCGGACTCGTTCAGTGATGCTGAGGCAGCCCCGTTGTTGTGCGCCGGGTTGATCGGCTATCGTTCCCTGAAGCTGGCTGGTGATGCGGTACGGCTGGGAATTTTTGGATTTGGCGCGGCGGCGCATCTTGTTGCACAAACGGCACTCTGTCAGAAGAGGCGTGTCTTCGCTTTTACGCGCCCGGGCGATGCGACCGCTCAAAAATTTGCGCGATCCATTGGTGCCGAATGGGCGGGTGATTCGACCTCGCCCGCTCCCACGATGTTGGATGCCGCGATCATCTTCGCCCCAGTCGGTTCGCTGATTCCTGTCGCGTTGAGTGCGGTGCGAAAAGGAGGTATCGTTGTTTGCGGCGGTATTCACATGAGCGACATCCCAAGCTTCCCATACTCGCTCTTGTGGGGTGAACGGGTGTTAAGATCCGTCGCCAATCTGACACGCGAAGATGGCGTCGAGTTTCTGAAGCTCGCGTCACAATTTCCCCTCAAGGTCGTTACGGAGACTTTTCCGCTTCACGACGCCAATATTGCGTTGGACAGGCTGCGGTCGGGAAAAGTGACGGGTGCGGCCGTCTTAGTTCCGGATCGGATTCACAACTCCTGCTTGAATGTGCGTTGAATGTCGAATTCGCTGCATCCCTGGTGGCTTGACGCGCTCTCGAATCGTGCAACGTATGCGCATCCGTGTTCAGAGATTCAGATTGTCGAAACTCATATCTCATGGGTGGTTCTCACGGGCGACTGGGCCTACAAGTTGAAAAAGCCGGTCAACTTCGGCTTCGTCGATTTTACAACGCTGGAACTCCGCAGAGTCGCCTGCATGGATGAACTCCGCCTGAATATGCGAACCGCACCCGAGTTATACGACAGCGTTGTGCCCTTAACCAATCAACCGGCTGGACCGAGATTTGGTGGCGATGGGGCAATTTTAGAATACGCCGTCCGCATGCGTCAGTTTGACATGAATGACACCTTTGATCGACTACAGCAACAAGGCAAGTTATCGGATCAGATCATCGAAACGCTGGCTCGACGGGTGGCAGATCTACATCAGGTCGCCGCAATAGCACTAGCAGATTCGTCGTTTGGCAACCCGGAAACAATCTTGAAGCAGGCACAAGACTGCGTCGACGAGATAACGCGGTTGGACCTGGTACCAGATCATCGAAGCCAACTCGACCAGATCCGGCGATGGATTCAAGAAGAATGGAGTCGACTGAAAAAACGGTTCGTGGAACGTAAAAGCAACGGTCACGTTCGAGAGTGTCATGGAGACCTGCATCTTGGAAACGTCGTGCTCTACGCAGGATGTCCCACTTTGTTTGATTGTCTGGAGTTTAATTCGCAACTGCGTTGGATCGATATCGTCTCTGACATAGCCTTTTTGGTGATGGACCTGCATGACCGGGGTGCCCCACAATTGGCATGGCGCGCCTTAAACGAATGGCTCCAGCAAACTGGTGACTACGAGGGCTTACCGCTATTGAAGTTCTATCTTGCGTATCGGGCTCTCGTGCGTTCAAAAGTTGCGGCACTGCGATCGCAGCAACCGGGCTTGTCTGTTTCCGATTCACTGTTGCAACAACAGCATTTGCAAAGCTATCTGAAGCTGACTTCCGCATTGATTCAGCCGGACAGGCCGGCGATCTTGCTAATGCACGGTCTTTCAGGAAGCGGTAAGTCTTTCGTCGCACGACATCTGGCGGCCTCAATTGGAGCTGTTCAAATCAGATCTGATGTCGAACGAAAGCGATTATTCGGGTTGTGGCCCGCGCGAGAAGCCTCAAGTCATCGAGGCGCGGAAATCTATAGCCCCGTTGCGACTGAGCAGACCTATCGACGCCTTCACACGCTTGCCAATGCTGTTGTCTCCGCCGGATACGCCGTGATAGTCGATGCTGCGTTTCTATCACAGTCGCAGCGAGCGGAGTTCGTTTCAGCGGCGGATGCTTTGGGACTTCCATGGGCGATGATCGAATGCCAAGCTCCCGATTGCGTCCGCCGGGAACGGATCACTCGACGACAACTGGCGGGTGGCGATCCCTCGGATGCCAACAGCAGAGTCCTTGACTTGCAACTGGCATCGGTTGAACCAATCAGCGAGGTGGAATCAAGCCATTTGATCGTCGTCAACACGACGTCTGAAGATCTAAGAGCCGCGGTCGAATCTGTGAATCAATTGTTAAGTCGTGGTCTCGTCCCGAGCACCGACGAGACAACCCCAGCGAAAACCGACAACTAACCCCGATCACTTTGTGGCTCAGTTGCTTTCGATCGTGGTACTGCGTTTTTTAAGAGCGCGACCGGTGGCGAGATTGTTCCGGCTGATCGAACTGTTTCCGATTCCCACGGAAAGAGCTTGTCGTTCGGCAGATTCCGCAACACGCGGGAGGCTTCGAGTGACCCGTTCTCTAATGGTGCCGCTGATGACGATCGTATGTTCTCTCGGCCATCATCAACCTGGCTATCTTCCTGGACCGATCATTGTCCGCGACAGTTCCCAATGCAGACGGTGTCCGACGTAATCAGAGGTGAATCAGCGGCCTGATTGTTTCGATCGCGGCGCGCAACCCTCTCCCCGATTACACTCGCTGCCTATCGTGGCATGCAATCTGCGATGCGGCACATGATGTGAATCGCGTCAGCTTTGTTGTGCTTAGTTAGGGAGAGCTATGATGAAGAAGAGTATGCGTAGAGTGGCATTGTCGCTGGGAGTCGTGCAATACCTCACAGCCGGTGCCGTCTTCGCCCAGCAGAATGATTTACCAGAGGGACGACCTCATGCTCCAATCGGATTCATTCTGATTGAAGAAGAACAATGGAACATGTTGTCGGACGAACCCAGTCGCCACATTGGTCGAGCGCGCGACGCCTATCTGATGATGGACGCACGGAATGCCGCCTCGGAAATTCGCAAAACAGCTGTCCACGTCAGGGTTGCGGCTGAACATGCCTCTGAGCATACGAAAGGTGCCCTGGTGCGTTCAGAACGAGAGTTGGAACAGATGGCGCGGCAAGTCGAGGCCGGAACCTATCGGTCGATGGAAGAATTCGATCTTGCGACTGCACGAGCTCTTCACGCGTTGGCAAACGATCAATACGTGAAGTCCGCAAACGCATGGCGCAAGCGAGAGCTAAAGCAATCGGGAAGATACTTGAAAGCCGCGGCCGACAATCTCGAGCGAGCCGCGGCGCGGACTGACGCGGCCATGAGGCAGACAACAGCGGCCGTTGTCAAAGACAGCCGCTTGGTGTCAGGGAAGTTGATCGAGGGGACCGGGTTCGCTTTGGATGAGGTTGGATCAAGCTTTGAGTCGATCGGTCATGCCATTGAGCGATTGGGAACGCGCGTGGAGCACACTCACAAGCCATGATGTTCCGCGAATTCTTGACGCACGGGCCGGGATTCAACCTTCTACCTCTGTCAGTGGTTCGACAGGATCGATTTACTGTCGACGAAGACTCGCTGAGGCTTGGTCAGTGACGAACCTGCCCGTCGTCACTGACTCCGCGTATCGAACACTTCAGGCAAAGTGGCTTAGGGAAGCCACTTTGCCTGATGCTTCGTAAATACTCTCTGATTTATGGTCGACGCAGACCCGGATTTCCAGCGAAACGCCGTTGATGGTGTTTAAGCCGCTTTGAAGCCGAACTACACTTCCTGGGGGCGATCGCAGAATTATTGCCGTCGGGGATGCCAAGCGAGCGCAGATTGAACTGGTAAGAGTTCCAAGTTCAGTCGTGTTTGAATGGCAGGTCAGATTGTTGCTGCGGACGTGGCGAAAACCATACTCGGCTCGCACCCGTTGTCGCGGCAATCAAGGTTGTTGAGCCCGTACAAGAGAACTCACCGTCTCCTGTTCGGCAGCAGCGCGAGTTGATGGCCTTCGGCGACAACGATGCGAAACGGCGTCACATCAACTTGTGGCAGAGTTGCTGAGGCGGCTGGCGATCTGCCCCTTACTATCATCAGTTTCCAAGTCGATGTAAGAATTCAGCTCACAGGCCAGGCTCAGTAGCTTGCACACCGGGCTCGTAATGGTTGTACACCAGTACCGGAATCTTAAGCGATCCGAGGTGACTCTGGATCAAGGGGCGTACTTGAGTCCAATCGAGTCCACCGACGCCAGTCGCTAATCTGGGTAAGGCAATACTGGTAATCTCACCTTTTTCCAATTCATGCTGCAGGTGTCGCAGGCAGTGGTTGACGTTGGCAACCGTGGCAGAGCCAGGTCTTGCCCCGTGAGCATGTTCTCCGTCCTGGGTCATCAGGCAAAAGATTCGAACGTTGAATCCACCCCAGGCCCACATCGTACCCGGCTTTGGATGATGCTCGTTCGCATAGTGCCGAAAGTCCTTGGCCATGGCTGGCCATCTCTCCCGCAGCGCGAGTGCCAATCCTTGTTCCATGTGATCATTGGGGGCGACGCCATGCGCAATCGCTTGAGCCTTGGAGAGCAGGATGTCGCCCGTAACTTCGTAAATCATGTTCAGTCTCGTTTTGTTTAATTCAATGGATCCAGGAGCGGCGACAGTAATCATTCAACTGGTTTCAGTACGTTGAGATTAAAGGCCGCAATCAGATTAGCCCTATGCCAATGCTGCGGTCTCGTCCGCATTGCGAGTCATGCCACCGGCGGTCGATTCACCAACGAATTGGCGGCCTGTCGGATGTACCGTGAGGACCGGGCACGTCGCCAGACGGACAAGCTTTTCAGCGACCGACCCGATAAGTGCGTGACCCAGCCACGAATGTCCGTGGGTGCCGCAGACAATCAAATCGATCTCATGCTTCGTCGCATAGGCAAGGATCTGATCAACAGCGAAGCCAACGACTGTTGTCCGCAAGACTCTGGTTTCTTCGGAGCATTCGGAGGATGGAACCCGCTCCAACAGGCGTTTTTCTGCCATCTCGAGTTGGAGCTGCGTTTCGTTATCGGGCATGACCCATGTCGAGGACGCATCGGTGTAAGGCATCACCAGCGAAACGACGTGAAGCAGGTGCAATTCTGCACCAAAACGGTCGGCCCGCGCGACG